>JAJBTG010000018.1 GCA_020860985.1 Oscillospiraceae bacterium | reverse complement strand
CATCAATATCATCCGCCGGACAAATCCTCGGTACGCTTATTGTATGCGGACCAACCCCGAAAGATGCCTCCAAATGCTCGGCGTGCATAAGTATTCCTACCAGCTCGTAAGCGTATGTATCAAGTCCGAAAAGTACTCCGAGTCCCACATCGTCTATTCCGCCCTGCATCGCTCTATCCATCGCTTCGGTATGGTACGCGTAATCATGCTTCGGACCTGCCGGGTGAAGCTCCTCATAATGCTCTTTATTATATGTTTCCTGGAACAGAATATATGTGCCGATCCCCGCATCTTTTAAGCGCTTGTAATTCTCAACTGTGGTCGCGGCGATATTTACGTTTACTCGCCTTATCGCGCCGTTTTTATGCTTGATACCGTAAATCGTTTCGATACATTCAAGGATATATTCAAGCGGATTGTTTACCGGATCCTCGCCCGCCTCAAGCGCAAGGCGCTTATGACCCATATCCTGGAGCGCGATTGTTTCCTCTCTTACCTGCTCCTGAGTAAGCTTTTTACGGCATATGTGCTTGTTCTTTACATGATACGGACAATAGACGCAGCTATTTATGCAATAATTTGAAAGATACAGCGGCGCGAACATAACTATTCTGTTGCCGTAAATTCTTTGCTTTATCTCCCGCGCAAGCGAATACATTTTCTCGTTTAATTCCTCAGTGCCGCAGGCAAGCAAAACCGCCGCCTCGCGGTGCGTTATACCCTTGCAGTCACGCGCTTTATCGATAATGCCCTCGATAAGCTCGGTATTATTCTTATTCTCCTCGGCATAAGAAAGAGATTCTAAAATTTCCTCGTGGTTGATAAAATCCACGGCATTGGGTGATTTGGGATCGTACATACATTTTTCCTCCTTGACATATTAAAAAACTTTTATTACAATATAACTAAATCATCTGATTGGAGGAAATTATGGAATCAAGAATTGCTTTACTCGGAATAATCGTGGAGGACTTAAGCTCCACCGAAAAAATAAATGAAATACTGCATGAATACTCCGAATATGTAATCGGCAGGATGGGCGTTCCCTACAGGAGCCACGGCATCGCCATAATAAGCGTGGTACTCGATGCGCCGAATGACAAAATCAGCGCGCTGTCAGGCAAGCTCGGCAGACTGCCGGGCGTAAACAGTAAGGTGCAGTATACAAAAGCATAATCTTACCTTGGGTTGTCGGCAATATTGCTGACAATGAAAAGTTAATCTTGTTATTCGGAAATTTCCTCATCGTCAGAATATGCTGATATTTTATCACAATCGACGGATAAAATCAATATGTTTCGCATAATTTTTCAATAAAAGACTCGGAACGGAAAATCCGTATATTAAACAAAAAAACGTAAATGCAGATGTTAAAGCGCAAGATTTTTCAATAATGGGCAAAGTCCCGTCATTCAACATTTTCACCGCCTATATCCGTAAGGTTGCTCCGCAACCTTACTACGCTTTGCGAGTTTACAATGGACATCTTAATTTAATTATCTAAATTCAGGGACACTGAATTTTAGTGTCCCTGAATATTCCTCGCCAATCTCATCCCGTCGAGAATTATTTTTCTTGCCTTTATTGCGTCATCCTTGTCGAGAGGTTTTGTGTCCCCGAGCGGATATTCCATATTCATCGCCTCGTATTTTACCCTGCCCATATCATGGTACGGCAGAACATCAAGCGCCTTTACATTTTTCAGTTTCCCGATAAATTGCCCAAGCTCCCGCAGATATTCCTCATTATAGGTAATACCGGGAACAACTACGTGCCTTATCCAAAGCGGAACATTCATTTCCTCGGTGTACTTCGCAAATTCCAAAATATTTTTATTGCTATGTCCCGTCAGCTTTTTATGCTCCTCATCGTCAATATGCTTTATATCGAGCATTATCAAATCCGTTATGGACATCAGACTATCGAATTTATCCCTGTTTTTACGGGAAAAGGTTATTCCGGAGGTGTCCAGACAGGTATGTATCCCCCGTCCCTTTGCTTCCGAAAAAAGCTCGGTGACAAAATCAATCTGCATTAGAGGTTCGCCGCCCGTCACGGTAATTCCTCCGTTTTTCAAAAACGCCTTTACGCTGTCATACCTGCGCAGTATTTCCGACACCGTCATCTCCTCCCCGCCCGACATCTCCCATGTGTCGGGATTGTGACAGTACAGGCAGCGCATGGGACAGCCGCGCAAAAACACAACAAATCTTATTCCCGGCCCGTCAACCGTTCCGAATGATTCTATCGAATGAATACATCCCATCATATTAATTCATCCTTTCATAAAAATCGCCGACCGTAAAGCATACAAAAACAATCTTAATTGAGAATTTCCATAAATCAAGGAGCGGTGGTGCCGCTCCTTGTTCTTTGGTGATATTACATTCCCTTATGGAAGGTTCTTTAAATTACATCATCCTTCTGTTCCTTTGTCAGCTTGATAAAGTTTACCGCATAACCCGAAACGCGAACGGTAAGCTGCGGATATTTTTCCGGATGCTTTTGCGCGTCAAGAAGCGTTTCTCTTGTGAAAACATTAACATTGAGGTGGTGACCTCCCTGTTCAACATAACCATCCAATAAATTTACTAAATTATCTACCTGCTGTGACATAATATCATTCCTTTCTTCTTATTAATTATTCTACTACACCCTCGCAGCAGCCCTTGTCTATATTCAATTCAATATCAAGGTCGCCCGCGAATACCGCATCATCCTTGCCGAGAGCGTTCGGCACGATTGAAAATGTGTTTGAAATGCCGTCCTGCGCATCCTTAAACGGAAGCTTGGCAACCGACGCTAGCGACGCTACCGCGCCATTTGTATCTCTGCCGTGCATCGGATTCGCGCCCGGCGCGAGCGGTACTCCCGCCTTTCTTCCGTCAGGTGTGTTTCCTGTCTTTTTACCGTAAACCACGTTTGATGTAATTGTCAAAATCGACGTTGTCGGAACGCTGTGGCGATAGGTATGATGCTTTCTGATTTTATCCATAAAGGATTTTACAACCTCAACCGCGATTGAATCAATGCGGTCGTCGTTGTTTCCGTACTTCGGGAAATCTCCCTCAACCTCGTAATCAACAACTATGCCGTCATCGTCACGAATACATTTTACCTTTGCGTATTTAATCGCGCTCAGTGAATCGGCAACAACCGAAAGTCCGGCGATACCCGTCGCGAACCAGCGCTTAACCTCGCGGTCATGCAGCGCCATCTGAAGCTTTTCATAGCAATACTTGTCGTGCATAAAATGGATGACGTTAAGCGTGTTTACGTACAAACTCGCAAGCCATTCCATCATATCGTCATACTTGGACATAACATCGTCATAGTCAAGATAATCGCCCTCGACTCTGCGGTATTTCGGTCCGACTTGGATTTTAAGTCTTTCGTCAACGCCGCCGTTGATAGCGTAAAGCAAACATTTCGCAAGATTTGCCCGCGCTCCGAAAAACTGCATCTCCTTGCCTATCTTCATTGATGATACGCAGCAGGCGATTGCATAGTCGTCGCCGTGGGTTACGCGCATCATGTCGTCGTTTTCGTACTGAATAGCGGACGTCTTGATTGACATTTTTGCGCAGTACTCCTTGAATTTTCTCGGCAGCCTTGTAGACCAAAGAACCGTCATGTTAGGCTCCGGCGCAGTGCCGAGGTTATCGAGAGTGTTCAAGTATCTGAACGAATTCTTCGTTACAAGCGGTCTGCCGTCTATACCGATACCTCCGATTGATTCCGTTACCCATGTCGGGTCGCCGGAGAACAGTTCGTTGTAATCGGGAGTTCTCGCAAACTTTACAAGTCTTAACTTCATAATGAAGTGATCGATATATTCCTGAACCTGTTCCTCCGTTACTGCGCCGTTTTTAAGATCACGCTCAATGTAAATATCAAGGAAAGTTGACGTTCTTCCGAGGCTCATAGCCGCGCCGTTCTGCTCCTTAACAGCCGCAAGATAGCCAAAATACAGCCACTGTACGGCTTCCTTTGCGTTGCTTGCCGGCTTTGAAATATCAAAACCGTAAATATTTCCAAGCTCCTTCAGCTCCTCAAGAGCGCGAATCTGTTCCGCAAGCTCCTCACGCAATATAATATTTTCCGAAGTCATTCTTACAAGCGATGTCGCAA
>JAJBTG010000014.1 GCA_020860985.1 Oscillospiraceae bacterium | reverse complement strand
CAACGGGAGCGGTAATATTTTCATCCACCGATATTTCCTCGACGACCTCTCCGCCGCCTGTTTTTTCCGTCAACACCGTACAATCCCCGCCGGACACCACTCCTACGCTGTCGGAGGTACCCTTTTTAATCTCCGCCGGTTCAAGGCTGTCGCCCTCGCTTATGAGCTTTTTTATATTGTAACTCGCGAAGCCGTAATCCAGCAGCGTTTTAGCGGACGCAAATCTTTCCGCCGATGTCGGAGCGCCGAGTACAACGGCGATAAGCTGCATATCGTCGCGCTTTGCCGTCGCCGAAAGACAGCATAATGCCTGCGACGTCGAACCTGTTTTTAAGCCGTTCGCGCCGTTATAGAAGCGTATCAGCTTGTTGGTGTTGGCAAGCTGGAATTTACCGCCGCGAAGCTCGTCCGTCCAAATTGTGGTGTAATCAAAAATTTTTTCATGCTTTATAAGCTCGCGCGACATAATAGCTACATCCCGTGCGCTCGAATAGTGTTCTTCCTCATCAAGTCCGTTTGTATTCATAAAATGCGTGTTCTCCATACCCAGCTCCTGCGCCTTTGCGTTCATCATATCCACAAACGCGCTCTCGCTTCCCGCAATATGCTCCGCCATCGCCACACATCCGTCATTCGCGGACGCGACTGCTATACCCTTTAGCATATCGTTTACGCTGAGCTGCTCACCCGTTTCCAAAAACATGGTGCTGCCGCCGTAGCTCATGGCGTTTTCGCTGACCGTAACCATATCGTCAAGCGACAGCTCGCCGCTGTCCACAGCCTCCATGATAAGGAGCATCGTCATTACCTTTGTTACGCTCGCTATCGGAAGCTGCTCGTCCGGCGCGGACTCGTACAGCACACGTCCGGTGGACGCCTCCATCAATATCGCGGACTTGGCGTTTACCGCAAGCGAAGCATCGCCCTCGGCAAAAACAGCGGTTCCCGAAAATGTCATCACAAGCGTAATAAAAAAGCATATTATTTTCTTCATACCATTTTCCTCCGTTAGTCGTTTTTTGAATAACCGCTTTTTCGGTACAAAGTTATAATATGCTTTTTATGGAATTTTATTCGTTTTTAACGCCCTCCGCAAAGGCTTTTAATACCTCGGCGTTTTCATCGAGCCAATACGGGCGCGAAACCACTGTTTCCTTGGGATACGCGGGATCCCAATCCGCACTGTTAAACCAGAACGCCATCTTTATCTTATCATATTTGGGGAGAACCTCAAACATATTCTTTATCCACTGAACCTTATCCCCACCTATGGAGCTTGATGCAAACTCCGTTATAATCCACGGAAACTTACCGAAGTTCTCATCAAAGAGCTTTTCACATTCATCATACAACTCCTCAAACTCACGCCACTTCTCGGCGTTCTGCTCCTCGTAATACGTTCCCGTATTATAGCCTGTTACGCCAAACACATGAACATATCCGTTGCCGGGATAGTATGCCATCGGGTCATTAAAGCCGCAGGGAGGGAAGGTTATATTGTTGGGATTGAATACCCATATCGCGTTATCCACTCCCTCCTCACGGAAGATGTCGTAAAACCTGCGCCAGATTGTTACATACAATTCGGGGTCGTTCATCATCGTAGAGCTGCAATAGCTTGTCCAATCGGAGTTCATCTCGTTATTGAGCCTGAAAAGGAACGGATGCTCAAACTCCTTTGCCTGCCGCGCGAACTCGCGTATTTTATTGTCCCACAAACCGTCGAGAATGTCGAAAACCGGACTGTAGCCGTCAAGGTCGGCGTTCATTATCGTAGCCGTCTGCAAGGTCAGCTCGACGACCTTTCCCTCATCGTAAGCTCTTTGCATACCCTCTATCGGGAAATCCTCACCCTCTACTCCGAAGTAGAGATATTCAATCATTCCCTCAAAGGTATAATCTATTTTATCCTCTATTTCCTCAACCTCGTCAAAATGAAGGTCGCGGACACCCTGAGGAACATATATTCCCCACTTCAGCTTGTCCGTATTGCACAAATTCTCATAGAATTCCTTTGTTTCCTCATTCCAATTCGGGTCGGCAATAGGCTCGTAATTCGTATAATTCTGCGAAATTCCTTGAATTTCCACATCAAGAGTAAAGGAATAAAGCATCTTGTAAACAGTATCAAGAAATTCATCATTATATTCCTCGCCCTTTACCATTATTCTGTAGTAACGCTGTTCCTCGTCATAGATATAACAGTACGCGTATGTGTTTTGCTTTATCGGACTGTTCGGCGCGGGAGTTCGTGAAACGCACAGCACCTGCATCCATAAATCGTTAATTTTTTCAACTGAATTTTTATGAAGCGTGATTTTGTTCTGCTCCATGTACCGCTCGTCAAGCAGGTATTTGTTCAAATAATCTCGGATGTAATATCGAGTGCGCTCATACGGTGAATATTCCTTCGATACCACTATCGAATAATCATCGCTCTTTGCGACGATAAACTCATTTCCGGCGGTAAAATCAAAATTTACATCGCGCGGAAATTCCATTGCAAAGCCTCGGGAGTGGTTTATCAGATATTTTCTGTTGTCGCCGACTTGTATTTCCTTGACGTCGTTAATTTCAAGGTCATTTTCCTCAAGCTCATATTGAAGAATATTATTTACGTAATAATATGTATAGCGCATTTTATCGGGATAGCGCTTATTTACCTCGTCGCTGAGCCAAAAGAATGCATCGGGGTCGTTTAAATAATACTCGCTTATTTTATTATACCCTCCGAACACGACAAGAAAAGCTATAAGAGGTATCCATAGCTTTTTTGATTTTAAGGCAATCAGTATAAACCCGCCGATTTTTACAAGCCACGGTTTGACTTTCTCCCATAGAGGATTAAGCTTTTCCAAAACCGGACGAATTTTATTGAATAACGGGCTCAAAACCTTTTCTTTAATTTTAAGAAATGTATCTTTCATAGAAGCGCTTCTCCTGTTTTTTAGTATTAAGCACGCGGATGCGCCTTTGTATAAACATCCTTTATCCTGCTGCTCATAAGCTGCGAATATACCTGTGTTGAGGATATATCCGCATGACCCATCATTTCCTGAATAGAGCGCAAATCCGCGCCGTTTTCAAGCAGATGCGCCGCGAATGAATGGCGCAGCGTATGCGGTGTAATTTCCTTTTTGATGTTCGCCTGATGCTGATAGTGCTTTATAATTTTCCAAAAGCCCTGCCTTGACAGCCTGACGCCGCTGCAATTTACAAATAAGGCTTTCTCTGTATCTGATTTTACCATATTATCACGCGCCTTGTCAATATAAACCGTAAGCGCCTGCAAAGCTTTATTTCCCATCGGCACGATTCTTTCCTTTTTTCCTCCCGCGCAATGCGTAAAGCTCATCGCAAGATTAACATCCGTAACGTTGAGATTGATAAGCTCGGAAACTCGTATACCCGTCGCGTACAAAAGCTCTAACATTGCTTTGTCGCGCATACCCTTATTATCCGCGGTATTCGGCTGATTCATCAAAAGCTCAACCTCCGCGCTTGTCAAAATCTGCGGCGGCTTTTTTTCGACGTGGGGCGCTTCGAGATTTGTTGTCGGATCGTTTTTAACCCTGCCGTTTTGCTTCATAAACAGATAAAACGAGCGCAGCGACGCAAGCGTCCGCGATACGGTCGAGCTTGCCCTGCCCTCCTTTTGAAGCTCCAGAAGATACGAAAGCACAGTTGTTTTCGTCGTAAGCGATATATCCGTAACCCCCTCGTTATTAAGATAAGTTATGTATTGCGTTACATCCCTCTTATAGGATTCAATTGTATTAACTGCCTTATGGCGCACGCTGCTCATAAAATCCGCATATTCGTCAACATATGCCTGCATACCTCTCTACCTTCCTTTTTTGTAATTTAACTTAATTAAGACTTTTCCGTATAAATGAGGAATCTGCTTAATTTTTGCGGCGAAAGCATAGGCTCCCGCCGAAAGTGTTGAACAAAGAGGACCTTTGCCCCTGTTGAAAGTTTGTTTTACATTTGTGTTACAATATTATTTCATCGTAAGTCAACATAATATATTATACCACATTTTTTTTGTTTGTCAATAGATTGTCCAATCCTTAGTATTTATGCCGATTGTCAGTGTGATAACACTGTATTTTGTGGTTTTGGTATGGTTTATGTATACAAATATGCCATATGTATGTAAC
>JAJBTG010000020.1 GCA_020860985.1 Oscillospiraceae bacterium | reverse complement strand
GTATTATTTTAAGAAGCTATAAAATGCACGATATGGAGCTTCCCGCATCATTAAAAGCGGTTGCAAGAGCCGGCGCGGGAACGAACAATATCCCGACGGATAAATGCACCGAAAAGGGCATCGTTGTATTCAACACTCCGGGCGCGAACGCGAACGCTGTTAAGGAGCTTGTTATAGCGGGTATGCTGCTTGCGTCAAGAGATGTTATCGGCGGCGTTGCATGGGTTAACACGCTTACCGGTGACGATGTTGACAAGCAGGTTGAAAAGGGCAAGTCAAACTTTGCCGGCTGCGAAATAAAGGGCAAGACGCTTGGTATAATCGGTCTTGGCGTGATAGGTATTCTTGTAGCGAACGCGGCTTACGCGCTCGTGATGGATGTGATCGGTGCCGACCCGTATCTGTCGGTTGACGCGTCTTTTCTGCTTGGATGGAACGTTTAAAAAGCAAACACGCCTCAGAACACCTGAACCAACCCCTCATATGAAGGACGGCGTTGACATACTCAACGTTGCCAGGGGCGGTCTTGTAAACAACGCCGATATTAAGCAGGCTATAGCAGACGGCAAGGTTGCGCGTTACGTTGTTGACTTTGCGGACAGCGAAACGGTTAATCAGCCGGGTATAATCAATATCCCCCACCTTGGCGCGTCAACAGAGGAATCGGAGGATAACTGCGCTGTTATGGCGGCTATGCAGCTTGCCGATTATCTTGAAAACGGCAACATTCTGAATTCTGTAAACTTCCCGAACTGCTCGCTTCCCGACGGCAATGTAGGCAGAATTACAATTACGCATAAGAATTTGCCAAATGTAATCGCTAAGTTTACGGACGCTCTTTCAAGCGTAAATATTTCCGATATGATTAATAAATCACGCGGCGACATCGCGTATACAATAATCAATACCGACCACGAAATTCCCGCCGACGCTGTTGAAAAGCTGAACGCTATGGATTCCGTTATAAGCGTAAGGGTTATAAAATAAGTCAAATTAATTACGCCGATTTGCAAACAGGCAAATCGGCGTTTTTTAATGTTTATTTAACGCTCACATGGGTATTTTATCGGAACCGAGCAGGTTGCTGTATTTCATGTAATCATGAGGATTTGTGCTTATAATCCTGTCCACAATACCGTCAACCAATTCAAGCGTTACATTATCGTACATTTTAATTTGTCTTTGACGTATCTGCGTGTTGTCAAAAAACACCACATCCGTAGGGACAACCGAATAAATCATTTCTTCTCACCTTTTCTTTCTTCAATCATTTCATACATTTTTTCCAGCGCGTCCGAAAGTCCGCCAAGACTGTTTATAAGTCAGCAGTCAACCGCTTTCTGCGCAAAGATAATAATTCCCACATCGTTCGCGATTTCGTCGGTAGAAAGCATAAGCTTCTTAAATTCCGCGTTTGAAATATCTGAATTTCCAACCACAAATTCAACAATCCTTTCCTGCATACGCTGAAAATACTGAAACGTCTGCATAACCCCGATTACAACGCCGCTCATTCTCAACGGATGTACTGTCATCGTAGCGGTCGGCGCAATAAAGGAATAGTCCGACGCAACCGCCAATGGTACTCCTATACTATGCCCGCCGCCAAGAACAAGCGACACCGTCGGTTTTCTCATTCCCGCAATCATCTCGGCAATCGCAAGTCCCGCTTCAACATCTCCGCCGACTGTATTTAAAAGCACCAAAAGCCCGTCGATTTCCGGGTCCTCCTCCACCGCTACAAGCTGCGGCAGGACGTGCTCATATTTAGTCGTTTTATTTTGCGGCGGGAGAATTTGATGCCCCTCCACCTGTCCGATTATATTAAGGCAATGTATGTTTCCGCGCGGATTTTTTGTCTGCACGCTGCCGAATTCCTTTATACTTTTCCCCTCTTCAATCTCGCTGTCCACATCGTTTTCGTTTTTGTTTGCCACTTGATTTACCTCCGTCATAAATATTTTTTGACTTACCTTAGTATAAATAATTTGTACTGATTTTATTCCAAGCGTTTGCAATTAGGCATCATCAAGCGGTTCAACAAAAACAAACTGCAAAAAGCATTTATGCTTTTGGCAGAATATGGATTTATTTATTTTTCGGCTTGCGCAGCCTTTCTTTAAGCTCCTCGAGCTGCTCGGAATACTTTCCCGATTTAAGCTTCGGAAATGCCTCTAGAATACGTTTTTGCAATATGCTCCTGTCATTTGTAAGCTTTGCGTATTTTTCTTTAAGCTCTGCCAATTCCTTACTATATTTCTCTCTGATTTCAGCGGAATTCTTTTCATATTTTTCTTTCAGTTCTTCGGTTTCCGCAACAAGCTCGCGTATTTTTTCGTTGTCGCGAATTTCCTCGCCCTTCTTAACCGCCGCCGTGACTCCGTCATAAATATGCTCGCCGACTCCATCGGAAACACTGTGGATTTTATCCGCCAATTCACGCATTAATTTCATCCGCTTTGACAATTTGTTAATTGTCAAAATTGTAACGACAATATCCGCCGCGAATACCGCAGGCAGCAGCGCAAGCATGACCCAACCGAGCGTTTCCGGTATAACTCCTATGAGCTTATAAATTATCGGATGAATAACGCGCATAAGTCCTATGCACGCAAATCCCCATAAAATCGAATATTTAAGACATATGTATCCCCCGATGTTGAACGGCATATCGCTGTAATCCCACCATCGGGTATTGTATATTTTTTCAAGAACAAACCCTGTTATAAGCTCTATAACGGATGTTATTACCATCGAGCAAATAAACAGTAGGAATAAATTTTTTATCGACGAAAGGCATAAAATAACCACTACCCCTCCGACACCGTAGATCGGGCATACGGGTCCGTTTAAAAAGCCTCGGTTTACAAAAACCCCGTCGCCTACGCCGCACCAAGCGACCTCCGCGCACCATCCCAGAAATGAATAAATAAGAAACATCCACAAGAGTTCATAAATCGAATACATATTTTACCTCCCTATTTCGTAGGCTGATTTATATATTCAGCCTTAAGCTTTGAATACATGATTTTTTGACTTCCGTAAAGTCCGTAATAGCCGGACAGCATATAGCTTATCCCCGCGGTTATCGCAAAGAGGACTATTCCCTCCGCGCCGAAAAGCTCCACGCTTAAAATTATCGACGCAATCGGACAGTTCAGCACCCCGCAGAACATCGCAACCATCCCGACCGCCGCGCCGAATCCCGGATCAAGTCCGATAATTCCCGCGACGACACAGCCGAACGTCGCACCGATAAAAAATGTCGGTACTATTTCACCTCCCTTGTAGCCGGCGGCAATGGTCACAGCCGTAAAAATAATTTTCCATAAAAATGCCGTAGGCTTTGCGGTTCCGTTCACCGCCGCATCTCTAATAACCGACATTCCCGCGCCGTTATAGTCGCGGCAGCCCGCCAAATATGTAAGTCCTATTATGACAACGCCGCCGATTACTATGCGTAGGTAATCGTTTTTTATAAGCCTTTTCATATATTTTTCGCTTTTGTGCATAACAGTGCAAAAAATTATACTTAGCTCCGCGCACAATACCGCGATAAGCGCCGTTTTCAAAAGCACTCCCGGAGTTATATCGGGTATAATATTCAAGGTGAAACGAGTCGGCTCGATATTATAAAAAACGGTAATAGCATATGCGGTGAGCGATGATACAATACACGGAACCAAACCCGAATAATACATAATTCCGACGCTTGTAACCTCAAGCGCAAAAAACGTCGCCGTAAGCGGAGTTCCGAAAAGAGCCGCAAAAACGCCGCTCATGCCGCACATTGTTATAAGATGCATATCCTTTTCATCAAGCGAAAGCATTTTCCCCAGCTGCGAGCCTATGCTGCCGCCGATTTGCAGCGCCGCTCCCTCGCGTCCCGCGCTTCCTCCGAGCAGATGCGTTATCACCGTGCTTACATAAATCAGCGGAGCCATCATAGCGGGAACCTCATCGTCCGTGCGAATCGATGAAATTACCGCGTCCGTCCCCTTATTGAAATTGCAAAGCTTGTAAAGCGCAACAATTATAATTCCTCCGAGCGGTAAAAAATAAAGCGTCCATCCGTGAACAAGTCTTATATCGGTTACCGCTTCAACGCTTACGTGGAATGTCATTCCGATAAATCCGCCGACTCCGCCCGTAACCGCGGCGATAAGAACCCACTTTAAAAATGTCAG
>JAJBTG010000187.1:2513-4219 GCA_020860985.1 Oscillospiraceae bacterium | reverse complement strand
CAAAAAAGGTTCCTTCTGTCGTGATTAAGCGTTTGCCGCGTTATTACAGGTACCTCGGCGAGCTTCTTAAGCAGGACATTAAAAGGATCTCTTCAAATGCGTTAAGCCAGAAAATGAATGTTACCGCCTCGCAGATAAGACAGGACTTTAATTATTTTGGCGGCTTCGGTCAGCAGGGCTATGGTTATAACGTCGAATATCTCTATAATGAAATCGGCGATATTCTCGGCTTAAACGACGGCGATACGATGGTTATAATCGGTGCCGGAAACTTAGGCAGAGCATTAGCAAATCATGACACATTCGCAAAGCGAGGCTTTAAGCTTGTGGGAATTTTTGACAATGACAGTGACGTTATAGGTACGGAGATAAACAATATTAAAGTTATGTCGATAGACGAGCTTGACGGCTTTATGAAAAACAGCAGGGTAGACATAGGTATTCTTGCCGTTCCGAAAGCCGCGGTTCAATCTTCGGCAGAGCGTCTTGCAAAAAACGGAGTCAAGGGGATTTTGAACTTCTCGTACACGGAGCTTGAAATCGCGGAGGATATTGCGATAGAAAACGTGCATTTGTCAGACCCTATGATGATGCTTTCGTATAAGATAAAACAGTAGTAAGGCATTGCATTAATGTAGATTAGAGCAAGGATTGCTCTATAGCGTCGCTTTGCCCGCGTAAGCGGCGCCGAATATTTTGGTTTGCGGGCGGAAAGGCTGCGTAATAAAATGAGAGTAATTGCATTTGTCGGTTCGAGCGGCACCGGAAAAAGCTACAGAAGCGTTACCGTTTCAGACCGCTACGGAGCGGACGGAATAATAGACGACGGATTGCTGATTTCGCACGGCAAGGTTATAGCCGGAACATCGGCGAAAAAGGAGCATACGAAAATCGCCTCGGTAAAGCACGCGCTTTTTATGGAGCAATGGCACGCGAACGAGGTGAAAAAAGCGCTTGTCGATTATAATATTCAATGCCTTATGATTCTCGGCACGTCCGACAGGATGGTTGAAAAAATCGCCGCACGTTTGGGACTGCCGAAGGTTGAGCAATACATCAGAATCGAGGATGTCGCAACTCCTAAAGAAATGGAAATGGCGCATAATATGCGCGTAAATCAGGGTAAACACGTAATTCCCGTTCCGACCTTTGAAATTAAAAAGGACTTTTCGGGATATTTTCTTCACCCGCTGCGGCGTTTTCAGAAAAACCTCGATACCGAAATCGACACCGCGGATGCGGACAAATCAATCGTCCGTCCGACATTCAGCTATATGGGCGACTATACCATTTCCGACAACGTAATAGAATCGATTGCGGTATACGAGGCGGAGAGAATAGAAAACGTCGGAAAGGTACAGCATATAAATATAAGAAAAACAAAGCACGGCGTACATATAGATATGACGGTAACGCTTATTTACGGCTGCAATATTTACGATACTTGCAGGGAAATACAGCTTGCGGTTAGGGATAATGTTGAAAAATACACATCAATAAACGCAAGACGCGTTCATATTTTTGTTCGCAATTTAATTTAACAGAGGGATAGCAATGGATAAATTTGAGCTTGTTTCGGAATTTGAGCCTCGCGGCGACCAGCCGCAAGCGATTGAAACGCTTGTAAACGGAGTTAAAAACGGAGAGAGATACCAAACGCTGCTCGGTGTTACCGGCTCGGGAAAAACCTTTACAATGGCTAATAT
>JAJBTG010000187.1:0-2503 GCA_020860985.1 Oscillospiraceae bacterium | reverse complement strand
CCGCAAATCAATAAGCCGACGCTTGTGCTTGCGCATAATAAAACCCTTGCGGCTCAGCTTTGCAGTGAGTTTAAGGAATTTTTTCCAAACAACTGTGTTGAATTTTTTGTAAGCTATTATGATTATTATCAGCCCGAGGCGTATATTCCTCAGACCGATACGTTCATTGAAAAAAACGCGCTGACAAATGAGGAAATCGATAAGCTGCGGCATAGCGCGACCTTCGCCCTGCTTGAACGCAAGGACGTTATTATAGTTGCCAGTGTTTCCTGTATCTACGGCTTGGGTGACCCGGAGGATTATAAAAATTTAATGCTTTCGGTTCGCGTCGGAATGGAGCGTGACAGGGAGGAGCTTTTAAAAAAGCTCGTAGCGATGCAGTATGAGCGCAATGACATAAATTTTGTGAGAAATAAGTTCCGTGTCAGGGGCGATGTTGTTGAGGTTTTTCCGTCGAATAACGGTGAAAACGCTATCAGAATAGAATTTTTCGGCGATGAAATCGATCGTATATGCGAGGTAAATGTGGTGACGGGGGAGATTATCGGAGTGCGTCAGCACGCGGTTATTTCACCGGCTTCACACTATGTTACGACAAATGATAAAATGACGGCGGCTCTTGCGGCAATAGAGCTTGAAATGGAGGAGCAGGTGCGCTATTTCAAGGAGAGGGATATGCTTATTGAGGCTCAAAGAATAGAGCAGCGCACACGTTATGATTTGGAAATGATGCAGGAGATAGGCTTCTGTCAGGGAATAGAAAATTATTCGCGCCACATAAGCGGACGCGCGCCGGGAAGCGCACCGTATACGCTTCTCGATTATTTCCCCGAGGACTATCTCATGATTATAGACGAGTCGCACGTTACCGTTTCCCAGGTGCGCGGAATGTATAACGGCGACAGAGCAAGAAAGGAAACCCTTATAGGCTACGGTTTTCGCCTGCCCAGCGCGGCGGACAACCGTCCGCTTAAATTTGAGGAGTTTGAGCAGAGAATACATCAGGTTATATTCACGAGCGCTACTCCGGCGGACTATGAAAAGGAACATTCCACTGTAACGGCGGAGCAGGTAATTCGCCCAACCGGTCTTTTGGATCCGGAAATAACCGTAAAGCCGACGGAACATCAAATTGACGACTTAATAGGTGAAATACAAAAGCGCACGGAAAAGGGATACAGAACGCTTGTAACAACGCTTACAAAGCGAATGGCGGAGGACTTGACGGACTATTTAAAGGAAATAGGAATAAAGGTAACATATATGCACTCCGATATTTCAACGATTGAGCGAACGGAAATAATTAAGGATTTGCGGCTCGGCACCTACGATGTTCTTGTGGGAATCAACCTTTTGCGTGAGGGACTTGATATTCCCGAGGTAGCGCTTGTCGCGATTTTGGACGCGGACAAGGAAGGCTTTTTAAGAAGCGAGATGTCGCTTATTCAAACGATAGGCAGAGCGGCTCGAAACGCCGAGGGCCATGTAATTCTGTACGCCGATACTGTTACGCAGTCAATGAAAAGGGCGATGGACGAAACGCGCCGCCGCCGCGATATACAGCGGGAATTTAATGAAAAGCACGGCATAGTCCCGCAAACTATACGCAAGGATATACGGGATATTATAGAATCTCTTAAACCCATTGACACTCCGAAGGATAAAACCGAACAGGAATACAGAGAAACCATCGCGGAGCTTACAAGTAAAATGTTTATTGCCGCGGACAACCTTGAATTTGAGGAAGCGGCGGCTCTGCGCGACAGGATAAGAAAACTTGAAAAGGAAATGATTAGCTGATGGATTACGAAAAAATATCAAAGGCGGCGGAGATTATATCCAAAAAGGTTCTTACGCCTATTATATATATGGCGGAGCATGAGGATTGGGTTGAATTTATCTGCTTTTGCGACGGAAAAATCACGATTCGGGAAATTTACGAAACAGAGCAGCTCGTAAAAAATGAGATTGGTATGGATGTTGAAATAATTGACATACGCGAATTTCCCGAGCTTGAACGCCCGGAGATTATAAGCGAATACAGTCTTATTCATTCCGAAAATCCGCTGATTGAGAAATTATTCACGGCGTCGATGATGACGGATTATCAGAACCTAATGGACGAAAAACGCAGTATGCTTGAAAGAAAGCGTGAATGCGGCACATATTTTTTGATGTAGAGGTACGAAAAATGGCAAAGGATATAATAATTCAGGGTGCGCGCGAGCATAACCTAAAGAATATCAATTTAACAATTCCAAGAGAAAAATTAGTTGTTTTGACGGGACTTTCGGGGTCGGGAAAGTCCTCTCTTGCGTTTGATACAATTTATGCGGAGGGACAGCGCAGATATGTCGAGTCGCTCTCGTCATACGCAAGAATGTTTTTGGGGCAAATGGAGAAACCGGATCTTGATTACATTGACGGACTTTCGCCCGCAATCAGCATCGACCAGAAAACAACATCCAAGAATCCGCGTTCCACGGTCGGAACAGTCACGGAA
>JAJBTG010000081.1:3626-4249 GCA_020860985.1 Oscillospiraceae bacterium | reverse complement strand
TCTGTTCTATCGAGTCACCGGTTACTCCTTTTCTTATAGTAATTTGCTTTGAATTCGCCTTTTCAACGACCTGCTTTTCTCTGTCCCTGTCGCCGATGTTTCCCGGATTTATGCGCACCTTATCCGCACCGTTTTTCATGCACTCCAGTGCAAGTCTGTAGTCAAAATGAATGTCAACCACAAGCGGTATATGGATTTGCTTTTTTATATCCTTTACCGCCCGCGCCGCTTCCATATCCGGAACGGCAACACGTATAATTTCACAGCCGGCATCCTCAAGACAGCGGATTTGCTCAACGGTTGATTTGACGTCCCGTGTATCGGTATTGCACATTGACTGTATCGCAACGGGATTGTCACCGCCGATTTTCACACCGCCTATATCAACAACTCTTTTTTTCTTTCTCATTACTATCTCCCCAATAACCTGATAATATCGTTAAACGACACAAATATAATCAGCGCGAACAGCAGCAACATACCGATTGCGTGAATCATGCCCTCCTTTTCGGGAGGAACGGGCTTTCTGAAAATAAGCTCAATCAGCATGAAAAACAATCTGCCGCCGTCAAGCGCAGGAATCGGCAATAAATTGAAAATGCCCAGATTTATCGTCAGAAGTC
>JAJBTG010000081.1:0-3616 GCA_020860985.1 Oscillospiraceae bacterium | reverse complement strand
CGCACTAACCCCCAGCTTTCGCTCCCTCAAGTTACCGCGCTGTTTCCCTCGCTCACAATTCCAACCGGACCCGACATCTGATCCACTCCGATTTTACCCGTAACCATTTCCCAAAGCGACCGGTACACAAGCTTTACGACAAATTTCGTTTCGTTCCAAGCCTGCCCCCATACATTGAAAACGGTTACATCCTCGCGCCGAGGCGAAAACCCGATTATATAGCGCGTTGAGGTTTGAACCTCGCCTATCATCGAATCGTCCTTCGGATTTTCGTCGGAGTACGGAACAAGCTCCGTTTCCTCATATCCGTTTACCGCGCTCGAAACCTCTATTCCGTCCTCGCCGTATGTGTATGTTATAATCTGCTCCGTAGGGCGGATTGTGAATTCGAGCTTTTCTCCGCCGCGTTTTACTGTAATTTGCGCGTCCGTGTCCTTTGTAAAATCACTTGTATAAAGCGTTATATCGTCATAGAAATTGACGTTCTTGCCGTTTATTTTTATAATCTCATCACCCGGCAAAATCCCCGCATCCTCTATATAGCTGTGTTCCACAACCGTTTCAATCGTGTTGGTGAGTATTGGAGAGGTAGCGAAAACAATTACAATGAAAATCAGGAATCCGAGAATTACATTCATAATTCCGCCCGCCGCAACGACAAGTATGCGTTTCCAAACAGCTCGGTTTGAAAAGGCGCGTGAATCCTCGGACTTCGTGTCCTCGCCCTCGAATTTGCAGTAGCCGCCCAACGGTACCGCTCTTAGCGAATACTTGGTTTCACCCCACTGCCTTGAAAAAATCGCCGGTCCGAAGCCTATCGAATATTCAAGGATCTTAAAATCCAACAGCTTTCCGACTGCAAAATGTCCGAATTCATGCAATGAAACCATAACGAGAAACATTATAATTGTTACTATAAGAGTTACCAAGTAAAAGCCTCCTTTATTCAATCGGGATAAATCTTGCATTATGCGCGCATCCAGAGCCGCGCCGTCAATAAGCGCGCACGGGAAACATATTAATTTAGCTTCATTACAAGCTCACGCGCATATTTATCCGTTTCCAAAATTTGCTCCAGAGTCGGATTCTCAATATTTTTCACGCTCTCCATAGCCTTTTGAATCGACTCCGGAATACCGAGATAAGAAATCCTGCCGTTTAGGAACAACTCAACCGCCGCTTCATCCGCGCTGTTGAATACGGTCGGAAGTATGCCGCCCTCGCGCCCCGCTCTTTTTGCAAGCTCCAACGCGAAAAATGTATCTGTATCCGGTTCCTCGAACGTAAGCGAGGAATACTTTGTAAAGTCAAGCTCATTTCCTTTCATCGGGAGCCTGTTCGGATAAGTAAGCGCGTACTGAATCGGCAGACGCATATCGGGCGCGCCCAACTGCGCTATTATCCCATTATCAACATATTCAACCATGGAATGAACTATGCTTTGTCTGTGCACAAGTACCTTTATTTTGTCTATGTCAACGCCGAAAAGCCACTTCGCTTCGATTATCTCCAAACCCTTGTTTACAAGAGTTGACGAATCTATGGTGACCTTTGCGCCCATGTTCCAATTCGGATGCTTCAAGGCGTCGGCGGGAGTTATATTTTCAAGCTCTCCGCGCTTTTTCCCGAAAAACGGGCCGCCGGACGCTGTTAATAAAATCCGCTTTATCTCGCGGTTGCCGCCTTGGAGCGACTGAAAAATCGCGCTGTGCTCGCTGTCAACCGGAAGAATTTCCGTCCTGTATTTTTTTGCCAGCTCCGTAACAATATGGCCGCCCGTAACAAGTGTTTCCTTGTTGGCAAGCGCTATGTTTTACCTTGCCTTTATCGATTCAATCGTCGGCTCAAGTCCCGAAATTCCGACCACAGCCGTCACCACCGTATGCGCCGACGGAACAGTCGCCGCCTCAAGCAGTCCCTCGCGTCCGCCGACCACCTTAACCGATGTGTCCGCAAGCTTTACTTTAAGCTCCCCTGCTTTTTTCTCGTCCGCGACCGAAACAAGCTCCGGCTTAAACTCCCTCGCCTGTTTTTCCAGAAGCTCGATATTTGAGTTTGCCGAAATCGCGCGAACCCTTATTCCCGGGTACGCGCGCGCTATTTCAAGCGTCTGCGTTCCGATTGAGCCTGTCGAGCCTAAAATCGATATGTCATGATTAAATTCCATAATTATTTTCCTTTATACAAGCATTCCGCTTATTACGAATATAATGGGCGCAATAAAAATTACGCTGTCAAATCTGTCCATAAAGCCGCCGTGACCGGGGAATATCCAACCGAAGTCCTTTATGTCCTCGTCGCGTTTTATCGACGACGCTACAAGGTCGCCGGCTTGCGAAAACACTCCTCCTATTCCGCCCGTTGCCGCGCCTAAGCCTATACACATCGGCAGCCATTTTGCGACCGTACCCATATCCGAACCCTGTATTATCATATAGATGCAAAAATAAATCGAGCATACTATCACGGCTCCTATTATGCCGCCTATCGAACCCTCCACGGTTTTGTTCGGACTGACGTGCGGTATAAGCTTGTGCTTACCGAAAAAGCGTCCCGAAAAATAAGCGAATGTATCGGTTGACCATGCGCTTATAAAGATTATCAGCATCCATTCCGTCCCCATATTTTCTCTTGTCAGCCATATACAGCACATCGAAACAGTAACATACAGGGTTAAAAATCCGTTCGCAAGCACCGATTTATAATCGCGACTGCCATGCTCAAATACCGTCAGCAGCATATACAATAATACAATCGCGACGAACACAAATGCAAAATTGCTTTTAAAGAAATATACCGCCGTCATAATCACAGCAGCGGACACAAAGCCGACAGCTTTCATTGCCAAATCAGCCTTTGTAGCGCTGTAGCATTCATATAGCATCATAAGTGTAACCGTCGCAAGAGCGATTGTAAACACAACAGGCGGCGCAAGAAGCACGCCGACAAATACCGCCAGTGCAACCACTGCCGTAATAACTCTTGTTTTCATCGGTCAGACACCTCCAAATCTTCTTCCTCTGCTCTGATAGTCGCATATGGCGCGCCGTAAGTCTTTCGGCTTAAAGTCCGGCCACAGCTTGTCGGTAAACCACATTTCCGCGTAGCTTACCTGCCAAAGCATAAAATTTGACAACCTCTGCTCCCCGCTTGTGCGGATAAGTAAATCCCCATCCGGTTGATTTTCTGTATATAAATACTCGGAGAAATCCATGTCAGTTATCTTCTACGAATCCTTTTTTCCGTCTTTAACATCGTCGCACAGCCGTTTTACGGCTTGGACTATTTCCTCTCTCGCACCGTAATTTAACGCTATATTCATTACTATTCCCGTATTTTTACTTGTAAATTTCTCAGTTTTCTTTATCTGTTCCCGAATTTCCTCAGACAATTCCTTTCTTGAGCCTATAGTGCGAATTACCACATTCTCTCCCGCAAGGCTCTTTTCCGCGTCCTTTAGGTAATTCAACAGCAGATTCATAAGATAATCCACTTCCTCCTTGGGACGCTTCCAGTTTTCCGTGGAAAACGCGTAAACCGTTATATATTTTATACCTATTTTGTTCGCTTCGGTAATAATTTTTTTCAAGCTTTCCGCTCCCGCGCTGTGTCCCGC
>JAJBTG010000246.1 GCA_020860985.1 Oscillospiraceae bacterium | reverse complement strand
GTATACGCGGCAACAAACAGCGAGAAGTTGTTGTTTAAGGACGGCTATACCGTTCGTATAATGTCAAACAAACCGTACTCGGAATATATAGTATATGTAGAGGGTTCCGACGAGGTTGCAAAATACTGCTGTAATTCGATAGCGGTTGCCGTAAATAATGTAAGACATTATTATGATGAAAAATACGATAAAACCAACTTTATGCAGAACATTATTTTTGATAATCTGCTTGCGTTTGACTTGCATCAGAAGGCAAGGGAGCTTCATGTTGACATCGATGTTCCCAGAGCTGTTTTCTATATAAAGGTAGTCGGCAACGGTGAGAACAGTATTTACGAGGTTGTAAGAAATATGTTCCCCGATAAGGAAAAGGATTTCGTTATAAATGTTGATACGAATAATATTGTGCTTATAAAGGAATTAAAGGAGGTTTCCACCTCCGAGGAGCTTGAGGAGCTTGCTCAATCCGTTCTCGATACTGTAAATTCCGAAACAATGAACACAGTGCTTATAGGCGTATCCACTGTCGCCGTAAATATTGACGAGCTGAATAATTCCTACAAGGAGGCGCAAATCGCACTTGAAGTGGGAAAGGTATTTGATGAGGAAAAATATATTTTAAATTACGATAATCTTGGAATAGGACGACTGATTTATCAGCTTCCGATTAAGCTTTGCGAGTTATTCCTCCAGGAAGTATTCAAAAAGGGCGGTATAAGCTCGCTTGATGATGAAACAATTCTGACGATAAATAAGTTTTTTGAAAACGATTTAAACGTAAGCGAAACATCTCGTCAGCTCTTTGTTCACAGGAATACGCTTGTATACAGACTTGAAAAAATATATAAGCTTACAGGACTTGATTTGAGAAAATTCGACCAGGCAATTGTCTTTAAGGTTGCAATGATGGTTCATAAATATCTCGCGTCAAATCTGATGAAAATATGATAGCTTAGGGGGTAGGAGCAGGATGTTCCTGCCCTTTGATTTTATGTGAAAGGAAATAAAAATATGACGGAAAAGAAAAAAATCGTACTTACCGCGGTGATAACCGCCGCCGCTACATTTGTAGTTACTTGCGTTGGCGGGCACTATGTCGGCAAAATAACAAGATATTTGCCAAACGATGACGAGTATAAAAACTTTGCGAATAAAATAAGCGTTATCGACGATTATCTTGATAAATATTACCTCAATGATTATGACAGGAATCAAATGCTTGAACAGGCTGTTGTCGGGTATGTGGACGGACTTGACGAAGCATACAGCGAGTATTATCCGGCGGAGAAATTTAGTGAGTATATGGAGAATGTCGAGGACAGCTATGTCGGAATAGGCGTAGTTATAACTCTTGACGATGACGGAAATATAGTAGTCCTCGCTCCGTTCGAGGACAGCTCCGCGTATGAGGCGGGTGTTTTGCCCGGGGATATTATCGCCGAGGTTGACGGGGTTGCGTATGACGATATGAATGCAGCCGTAGATCATATTAAAGGCGGCGAAGAGGGTACGACCGTTGATATAAACTTCATACGCGACGGAGAAATAATCGAAAAAACAATAGAACGCCGAGAAATATCATCAAATTCGGTTAAGTCCGAAATGCTTGATAATAACATAGGATACGTTCGTATTTCCGCGTTTAACATGAACGAGTCGGGAAGTGAGCAGGACACGTATACCGAGTTTGCGGATGAGGTAGCGAGCTTGCAGGAGCAGGGAATGGAAAAAATGATTATCGATTTGCGGGATAATCCCGGAGGAATACTTGACGTTGCCTGCAATATCGCGGATATGATTTTACCGGAGGGCATTATAACCTATACGGAATATAAGGACGGGTCAAGACAGGACTATAATTCGGACGCGAATGAAATGGATATTCCGATGGTGGTGCTGATTAACGGAAACAGTGCCAGCGCTTCGGAGGTGCTTACGGGCGCGCTGAAGGATTACGGCAAAGCGACGGTTGTCGGAACGCAAAGCTACGGAAAGGGAATAGTCCAGACGGTGTTCCCGTTCCTTGACGGCTCCGGACTGACCTTGACGGTTGCGAAGTATTATTCACCCAACGGAGTATGTATTCACGACGTAGGCATAGAGCCGGATATCGTTGTCGAAATGCCGGAGAAATACGACGGATTGTACGCGTCGATGATAGAGCATGAGGACGATGTACAGCTTCAAAAGGCAATTGAAATATTGGAATAAACAAAACAAAAGCTCCCCGCCTCGGGGAGCTTTTAACAATCAAAAATCGAAACGCAATATCAGACTGTTTTCAAAAAATTCTCAGCGGACAAAATTGCCTGTTCAACGATTTCCTTAGCGGGTGCGCCTATAACCTTTCTGTCGTTGACGCAGGTTTCCATGCTTATCGCGTTATAAATATCGTCCTCAATGATATTGGAAAATTCCTTAAATTCATCCATAGTCAAATCGTCAAGCGCTTTATCATGCTCGATTGAATAGAATACCATTCTGCCGACAACCGCGTGCGCTTCACGGAAAGGCAGACCTTTTTTAACAAGATAGTCCGCAACATCGGTTGCGTTTGTAAATCCGCCCTTCGAACCTTTAAGCATATTATCTTTTTTAACCGTCATTGTCGCAATCATATCGCAGAATACCGGCAGACAGAGCTTTACGGTGTCAACCGCATCAAAAATAGGCTCCTTGTCCTCCTGCATATCCTTGTTGTACGCGAGAGGAATACCCTTCATTGTAGTGAGAAGTCCCATAAGATGTCCGTATACGCGTCCGGTTTTACCGCGGATAAGCTCCGCAACGTCGGGATTTTTCTTTTGCGGCATAATTGACGAGCCTGTTGAAAATGCGTCGTCCATTTCCACAAATGAAAACTCATGGCTTGACCAGAGAATAAGCTCCTCCGAGAAGCGGCTCATATGCATCATTATAATTGAAAGGCAGGAGGCAAGCTCGATTACAAAATCCCTGTCGGAAACGCCGTCGAGAGAATTTTGAGTAACCGATTCAAAGCCGAGGCGCTCCGCGACATATTCGCGGTCAAGCGGATATGTTGTACCCGCGAGCGCACCCGAGCCGAGAGGCATCACATTTGTGCGTTTTTTGCAGTCGTCAAGACGCGATAAATCACGCTTGAACATTTCAAAATACGCCATTAAATGGTGAGCGAATGTAACCGGCTGCGCCTTTTGAAGATGCGTGTATCCGGGCATAATGGTTTCGGTATGCTCTTTCGCAAGCGAAACAAGCGTATCGAGGGCGTGTATAAGCATTTCGCGGATTTGAGAAATCTCGTCCATCAAATACATACGAATATCAAGCGCAACCTGATCGTTACGGCTTCTGCCCGTATGCAGGCGCTTACCGGCGTCTCCGATGCGTTCGGTGAGGATTTTTTCAATATTCATATGAATATCCTCCGCGTCGATTTCAAATTCAATCTTGCCATCCTCAATATCTTGTAAAATATTTTTCAGCTCGGCAACGATTTTTTCGCTGTCCTCATGAGGAATAATACCCTGTCTGCCGAGCATTTCCGCATGAGCGACAGAGCCGTTTATGTCCTGTCTATACATACGCTTGTCAAAGCGTATCGACGAATTAAAATCGTCAACCTTTTTGTCCGTGCTTTTCTGAAAGCGTCCGCTCCATAATTTTGCCATAAGTAAAATCCTTTCATATAAGATAACCTAACCGCAGATGCGGAGGTTGCAATCAGTCGCAAGCTCTGCTATAAGCAAGCTTAGCAGAAGCGTTGCTCCGATTTAAATATTGCCGTATTAAAGCAAAGAACTGTTGCGGCTTAAGCGCAACAGCCCTTCGCTCAAAAAAGAGAAATTCTCTTATTTATCCAAACCGTTCTTTTTCTTCATCATAGCGCGAACCTTAAGCGGCAGGCCGAACAGATTGATAAATCCTTCGCTGTCCTTATGGCTATAAAGCTCGTGGCTGTCGCCGAATGACGCAATATCCTCATTGTATAATGAGTACGGCGATTTAGCGCCCGCCGGAGTTACGCTGCCCTTGTAAAGCTTAAGTCTTACTTCACCGGTAACGGTTTCGTCCATCACGTCAAACATAGCCGACATTGATTCACGAAGCGGCGTAAACCACTTGCCATCGTATACAAGCTCTGCGAACTTGATAGCCGACTGACGCTTGAATGCCTGCGTGTCACGGTCTAAGCAGAGATCCTCCAGCTCCTGAAGAGCGGTGTAAAGAATGGTGCCGCAGGGGGTTTCATAAACGCCTCTCTCCTTCA
>JAJBTG010000239.1 GCA_020860985.1 Oscillospiraceae bacterium | reverse complement strand
CTGTTAGCCGCCACGCTTTCCGATGTCTTTGTGTAGGTCATCGTGCTTGCGTAATCGCCGAAATAATCATCCGAGATATTTCCGTCCTCATCGACCGCGCTTTCAAGCTCGTCAGCCGGAATTACGGCAAGCTCGAATGTATCCAAATCCATTCTCTTATCCGACATTGTGATTACCGCGCTTGCGTCCAGTCTGTCGCCGACAGCTATATCCTTTTCGTATGAGGTCAATTCAGCCGTCGGACCCTCGCGGTCTATTTTCTTAATCTCTATCAGAACGGAAACGCTGTTGCCCGCTGCGTCCGTAACGGTGATTGAGGTCGTTACGTTGTCGCTCACGGTCACGGTGTAGTTGGTGTACTCCAAAAGCTCGTCTTCAAGCTCTATATCCGCGTCCTCGTTTAGCGTGGTGTCCTCGTCCTCGGCTTCCTCGTCGGCTTCGCCGATTAGTTCAAGAGTTACCGCGCTGTCAAGCGGTGTAACGGTAAATTCATCGGTATATGTGTCGGTTACCGTAAGCTTTCCGATTATATCGTCCGCGGTGCGTTCATCCTCAAGAGTTAAAACATATTCCGGAGCGGTTGTGTCGCGGAAGATTGTGAAGTATTCGTGCGCTATGCGGTAGCTTTCCTTTTCTATACCGTCGCTCGAATCGCTGCTTGCGACAGCCTCATCGGCGTATATACCGGTTCTGCCCTCCGCGGCGATTATGAATTCCATCGCTACTATGTTTTCGCCCTCTATAAGCTCCGCGGGAGCGTCTATTGTGTATTCACCCGTAAACGCGGACGATGTACTTGTCGTGCCGTCCTCGTTTTCGGTTGTTTCCTCCGACGCCGTAAGCGGATTTGAGAGCTTTGTCCATTCGCCCGCTATGCCGTCGTTTACTATTCTGTAGTAAAGATACTGACCCTCGGTTGTTGTAACCGCGGTGTTTGACGCGTTAATGAAGTCCTCATTGACATTCACCTTTACGCTGTAGCCGCCGTCCGCTCCGACAAGCGGATATTCTCCGTATTCACTTGCCGTTTCCGCCGTAAGGGTTACCTCGGGCGCCGCGTTTCTTATATATATTAAGCCTGTGGTCTGCTCCGCCGATCTGCCGTTCAAATCGGAGGATGTAACCTTTAGCCTATACGCGCCGGACTTTTCCGGAGCGAATATAAGATTTTCGGAAACGCTGTAGGAGAAAGAGTCGGTGTAGCTGCTTATCGTGAACGGATCGCCCTCGGCTGTGCCGTCGGCTCTGTAATATTGACCCGTAAGCTCCGCCACGCCTATTCCGTCGCTTGACGTTATGTTTATAACGTGCTCCTCGGCATAGCTGCCCGCCGTAGTGTCCGTTACGGAAAGCGTCGGCGCGGTGTGGTCAAAGGTGTAGCTAAACTCCGTTTCGCGCGACGATGTCTCTGTTTTCGCCGTGCATTTCAGAGTATATTCTCCGTCCCAATCCTCAATACCGCTTATCTCTCTTGTGTCTATTGTTCCGGTGTATTTTGTTTCGTCCGTTACAGCCGTGCCGTCGCTGTCATACCATTGATAGTATATATCCGCGCCGGACGCGTTCGGGGTTTGAAGAGTGATAAGGTAATGATTGTATGTGCCGATTTCCGTGTCCTCCGCCGTGCAGGTGAGGTCGGTGTTTACAAGGCTTATACGCTTTGTTGAAACACCGCTTGTGTTGCCGAAATCGTCCTGTGCGAAATAATACAAAAGTCCGTCGAACGAGCCGCCGTTTTCAACCTGTATAATCACCGCGCCGTCCGTGTCGCCGGATTGCTTATCCGCGTCCTGCGGAATAAACGCCCATTTGTTCTTTGTTTCGGTCGTTCCCGTTTCCGCGTCACTTTTGTCAAAATTGAAGTAAGCATCAGTTACGCCAATGCCCTCGGTATCTATGTAGTAGTAAACTCTGCCCGTGCCGGATAAATCCGAAATGCTGAAGTTATATCTCTTGGTAAGAGTGTTGGTTACATCTACCGTTTGGCTCTCCTTTACGGAGAACGTCGGAGCCTTGTTGTCAAGGTATATGTTTTCAAGGGTTTGCGTGGTTTCGTTGTTCGCCATATCCTTGCCGTATACCTCCAGCGTGTATTCGCCCTCCGTCTTTTCAGCCAAAGCGAGTACTATGGTTGACGCCAGACTTCCCGATGCCGATGCCTGCTGAATTGTATTGGCGCCGGTTATACCGTTTTTATCGTAAATTTTTACCGCCGTTTTATTGTCGCCCGTGCCGCTGACGAGAGAGTATTTGTATACGGGGCTGGTAAACTTGGTGTCGTCCAATAAATACATATTCTCGGACGCTTGTGAGCTGAGCGTCAGCGACTTCGACCACTCGCCGAGCTTGCCCGCGCTGCCGTCGGCTACGGTATATTCAACCGTGGGTCTTATTGTGTCCAGTTTATTTTCGCCCGAGTAATATGAGGTATTGCCCAGGGTATATGTGGTGTCGCTGCCCGTCAGAGGCTTGCCCGTTTGGTGCAGGTAGAAGTTCATATATGACGGTGAACCGGTGCTGATTTTGCTTTCCAGGTTCAAGTCCGTCAGTATCAGCGTCAGACCGTGCACGCCCGAGGAATATTCTCCGTCAAGCGGGAAATAGAGGCTGAGTACACCGCCGCTGGTACTGGTTCTTGCACTACTTGAATCGCAGTATATATATGTGTCCGTATTTCCCACCTTAAGCTTTGCGTTGAATGTTGCATTTACGTAGCATATCGAGAACAAACTGAGTGCTCTGTCATTTAAATGCGAGTAATTTCCGCTGCCGTACGTTATCGGAACAGTCACCGTGATTCCGTTGTTCGTTTGCTCATTATCGATATTGTAATAATAATAATCGGTAATGTTCGGATTTGAGTAATTAGTCGAGAACGTCGGTGTGCCAATGTCAAACACATTTCTTACAAATTTATATGTTCTTGAGATTGTGCAATCTGTGGAATAGTTTGACGTCGTTCTGGCAGCGGGCAGTGTTATTTCCGTCGTGACAGTAATGCAGTTGATTTCATATGTGTTCATTTTATTCAACAAATCGGCTTTGCTGGTAATCGAAAAGCCGGCTTTTTTACTGTTGTCCGCTCTTCCCAAAAATGTTTCGATTCCAAGCTGAGATGCGCTGTATGTAGAATATGCACTTCCGTCCTGAGATTTGGGTGCGCCCTTAGCATCAACGCTGACTTTAACCGTCGGATAGGATCCGTATTCAAATATATTGTAGGAGGGCATATACTGATCCTTAATCTTTCCGTCCCATGTTACGGAACAGTCGATTGAGATTTGACTTTGGGTTACGTCCAATACCGTTGTGCCGTTTAAACCGCTTGCAAGACTGTAAATGCCGCCGTCAACCTTACTCCGTAGAGAACCCATTGTCCAGCTTTTAGATTTTTCATGCTTGCTTTTATTTTGAGTTTCTATCCATGTACTATTTCCGCTAAATGTACCAAGCGAAATATAGTCATCGTTTGTAGGGTTATTTGTGGCTTTTACTCCCAGATAAACAGATGATATGCAGACCGCGTTGCTGCCGGGATTGGTTACCGTCATTCCCGTAAGCTGCCACGGAGCCACATCTGTTGTTATATATTTAGTCGATGTTGATTTACCTGTATTAACGCCGCCAAGCTCTTGATACAGCTTGCCTTCCGAATGGAATATTTCTACATACAGCTGATTGCCTGTTCCCGCCTCATTGTCATTTGTCGCTGTAAGGTAAACCTTATATGTCCATTGCGGGTCGTTCGCCGCGAAGGTTATATTCGCCGGTATAAACGCGCTAATCATCGTGAGGCATAACAGCCATGCCCATAATTTCTTTGTAACTTTCATTTTCACATCTCCTTTTTTATGGTTTTTGGGTTGGAGCCTTTTTCCGTTCGCGCTCCTTTTTGATTAGTCCTTGCGCCGCCTTTCCTCGTTCATGCAGGCGCCTATCCATGTGTGCTCATCCGCCCGTCTGGAAAATCGGCAGGAGCCGCAGTCGGGACATTTTCCGCCCTCATCGTATTCGGCAAGATCGCAGGCATCCTCTCCGGCGAACATTATCGGGTGTCCCTCCGGAGTGAAAACAACCTTTTCAATCCACTCTCGGTAGTCCTCGATGTATATTCCCGTTCGGTCATCACGCCGCAGCGGAACTGTAATCTCTACGCCGTCGAATGTATACTTCTTGCTCTCATTCATAACTTACCTCCGCTCGTTCATACTTTAACCTAATTAATATTTTACGTTATTTTTTTCATTTTGAAC
>JAJBTG010000007.1 GCA_020860985.1 Oscillospiraceae bacterium | reverse complement strand
CCCTGTAAGGTCGAATATTCGGCGTGACGCGTTTTAGAGCAATTGTCAGTAAAAGCCGCTGCCTTATACCGATTTTAGAACTACTGTTTATTTTGTTAAAATTTACGGTTAAATTATTCAAAATCTATTTACATTTTTACCTATATTTGATATAATGAGTATATAACTAAATTAAGATGTCCCCTGCCTCTGGCGGGTTCCACTTAATTTTTTTCAGCGGGGCTTTGATTTGCAAGCAAATCAAATATCTTCCGCTGAAAATGTTGAATGGCGGGGCTGTGCCGCTTATTGAATTTTTTATGGTAGGAGGAGAAATCATGAACAAAACATTTAAAAAGCTTTTAAGCGGGTTTATCTCGCTGTCAATGCTTTGCTCCATGGCGGCAATTCCCGTTTTTGCCGACACTGAGCTGCCGCCCGACGGTCTGATTGTAGACATCACCTTCGATGAGGATGGTGCGGGCACAGGCTCGTTTACGGCAACAAAGGGCGGAACGGTCAAAGAGTACGGCGACGTTAGTTACGTCAGCAATTACGACGGCACGAGCAACGCTTTGAGCATTTCATCAAATTCGGCAAGCAATTACCTTGAGCTTGAGGACGGTCTTTTGGAGGGCTGCGAGGCGGCTACGGTATCTTTTTGGATTAAGCCGTCAAGCGGCTGGGCGTTTATGACAACGCCGGACGAATCGCAAACATATTTATACGAGCATTATCTCGGTATGCTTGCAACATCGTCAAGCTTTAAAGCCGAAAATTACAATAACAGCGGAGCAAGACCCGCCGATATATACGTTTACGGAACATACACGGATTGGCAGTATGTGACAGCCGTTTTTGAGGCGGACAGCACCAAGGTATACATAAATGGCTCTCTTGAGGCATCGGACACTACCTCGTATGACATTGAGTCGCTCTTTACCTCGGACGCATCAACATGGATCGGTCACGGCAACTGGGGCAGCGGCGAGGGCTTTGCTGGTACGATGGACGATTTTAAATTGTACGGCAGAGCGCTTACGGAGGACGAGATATCCGTTCTCGCGGCAGACGCGATAGAGTATCAAAAGGAAAAGCTTGTAGAGGAATATAACTGCCTTGATATTGACACACAGTTTTACGCAAAAGATGAGCTTTACTATACCGAAAACGACAATGATATTGAATTAACCGTGCCGTCGTCAAATCAAAAAAGCGCGGTTGCGATAGGCGCGTCATATTCGGACGGCGTTCTGACAAGCGTTTCTATACAGGATATGGAGCTTGAAGTCGGAGTAAACACGCAAACCATAACAGGCGTTAAGCAGAACGAAAGTGATACGGTAAAGGCGTTTGTATGGGACAGCGCGGACGGAATGCAGCCTGTAGCGGACAATGTCGGCGAAAAGGTATTTGAAGTAACGAACGGCGGAACGGTTACGGTTCAGACCACCGTTACAAATTACCTGCCAACAGAGCGCACTCTTACCTTTGAAATTCAAAGCTATGACGCGAACGGTCAGGTTATATCGGATTCCAATGGGGAATCATCCGCGCAGACAGTGGGCGTTATGGATACAGCAACATTTGAAACCGAGGTTGAAGATACGGACGGCGTTGCATATTACGAGGTTGTCGTAACCGATACCACATCGGACGAAACCGCTTATTGGTATACCAACGGCGTGTACGATGCCGGTTATCTGCCGGTATCAAATGTGTCCTTCCCCGACGCGTCACCGGCGGACAGTGCATATACCACCGAGGGTGTACATGACCCGACGATATTCAAGGATCCCGTATCGGGAGTGTACTATGTGTATTCATCGCACAATCTTGTTTACACGTCAACCGACCTGATACACTGGACGGAGCATGATTACACAAGCACCGTTACAGTTCCCTCCGACGCGAAAGCGTTTATTGAGGCAAATTATTCCAATACAACGGTAAACACCACGTACTGGGCGCCGGATATTCTATACAAAGCTGACGATGAATATCCGTACTGGTTCTACCTTTCAACCTCATGTGGTCTTGGCGGCAGAAACTCGGTTATCAGTCTTGTAAAGGCTAAGTCGCCGGGTCTTTGGGACGGTGAAACCATTGACGGAGGCGTTGTTATAGCAAGTAAGGAAAACAGCAATTATAACACAAACGCTATCGACGCTAATATTTACACCGATACGGACGGAAAAACATATATTATTTGGGGTTCTTTCTGGAAGGGTATACATATTGCCGAGCTTGACACCGATACGGGTCTCGCGGTAGGCGTTGACTATACCTCGGACGCGACAATACTTGAATCATGCAAGAGCTTCGGCACAAGATTGTATTCAACTCCGGGCGGCGTGTTCGGTCCCGAGGGTCCGTACACGGTTTACAATGCGGACACGGGCTACCGCTATATGTTCACATCATACGGTTGGCTCGGAACAAACTATAATATAAGAGTTGCAAGAACGGACAAGACCTTTACCAAGATTTTATCCGACACGTCAACCGCGCACAGACAGCTGCTTGACCAGGAGGACAGACCGGTGGGTACAACCTATGCCGACCAGGTAAAAGAGGGCGGCTCTCTTGATGAGCTTTGGGGATATAAGATGTCCGGCTCGTTCCGGTTGGGCGACGGCATCGAATATCTCGGCAGCGGTCATAACAGCGTATTCCAGGACGATGACGGTCAGTGGTATCTTGTTCAGCACTGCCGTAAGGTAGCGGACGCGACAGCGTTCTTGCAGGTTAAGAAAATCCTTTGGACGGAGGACGGTTGGCCGGTTATCTCGCCTCTTGTATACGCGGGCGAGGAGGAGCAGACAATCCCCGAGGAAATGCTCTACGGAACATGGGATTTGGCAAGCGTGGGACATACCATTCTCGCGGACGGTGTAACCGACGTAAGCAAATGCACAAGCTCCGACGCGGATTTGCCGGTACATTCATCGGAAATCATATTGCAATCCGACGGAACACTCGGCGGCGACCTGGGAACATGGGAATTTGACGGCGACCACACCGTAACAATCACGTTCACGCAGGACGGCGATACCGATAATTATGAATTTTACGAAAACGGCGATACAATGACGCTGTTCGCGCTCACCGGCTACGACAAGGATAAGCGCGAAAGCGCGGTTGTTTTGACCGGTACGGACCAAAACGGCATTACGAGCTTTGCCAAAAAGAATAACGCGGCGGCTCAAAGCACAAAAATGCCGGCTATAGAAACAACTCCGACAGTTGTGACAACAAGCACGGACGGCAACCCTATCCTGGGCTTTGACGCGAACGGCGACACACTGTACGCGGGCGATCCCGCGGCATTGGTTGACGGCAACACGGTATATATCTACGCAGGTCACGACACCGCAACAAGCGACGAATATGTAATGCCCGAATGGGTTTGCTATTCATCAACCGATATGATAAACTGGGAATATAAGGGTGTTGTTATGTCCGCGTCCGATATTTCGTGGGCAAGCGGAACCACCTCCGCGTGGGCATCGCAGGTTGTGAAATACGACGACAAATATTATTTGTACTACTGCACATGGGGTAATTCAAGCACATATAATGGCTATCAGTGCATAGGCGTTGCCACATCGGATTCGCCTACGGGTCCGTTTACCGATATAGGCGCGCCGCTTGTAAACGGTTATACTATGACCACCGAAAACTCAAGCGGTTGGAACGACATCGACCAGAATGTATGGTTTGAAACTCTAGCCGGCGAGGAACACCGTTTCCTCGCATGGGGCAATAACATATTCTATGTTTGCAAGCTTAACGAGGATATGACATCAATTAAGGATATAAACGAGGACGGCGAGATTACGACAGATGATATAAAGGAACAGGAATTCACAAATCTACAGACTGATTTGGGATTTACCGAGGCTCCGTGGATTTACAGACAGACGGATGACAGCGGCGAATACACGGGCAAATATTACCTGTTCGCGGCATTCGGCTGGCGCGAGCAGATGGGCTATGCCACCTCAGACAGCATGTACGGACCGTGGGACTTCCAGGGCATTATTATGGAGCCGACCGCGACTTCAAACACAAACCACCCGTCCGTTATAGACTTTGACGGCAAGACATATTTCATCTATCATAACGGCTCACTTCCGTGGGGCAGCGGCTACAGGCGCGTCGTGTGCGTTGAGGAAATGACCTTTGACGATGAAGGCAATGTAAATTATATAAACGAAACATCAACAGGAATCAGCGATGCCGAAATCGTCCGGATTTCCACATCGGATGGCGGATATGTATATCATGAGAAC
>JAJBTG010000057.1 GCA_020860985.1 Oscillospiraceae bacterium | reverse complement strand
GTTGAGAACCTGTTTTACAACACTCCCGCGCGACTTAAATTCCTGAAAAAGGACGCTACCGAAGCCGGATATATTTCAGATATTATGGCAAAATTTATTCTCGCTCACCCCGAAATTTCCTTTAAGCTTGTGACGGACGGCAAGGATAAATTATTTTCTCCGGGGGATAATTCGCTTAAAAATTCGGTTTACACCGTCTACGGCAGAGATTACGCAAAAGCTGCGCGTGACGTTGATTACGAATACGAAAATATATGCGTCAGCGGTATAATAGGAAAGGGAAGCGTATCGCGTCCGAACAGAAATTACCAAAGTTTTTTTGTAAATAAGCGCTATATAAAAAGTCCGCTTATAATTCGCGCCGTGGAGGAAGCCTACAAAAATCAAATTATGATTGGCAAATTCCCGATGGCGGCGCTTAATATTGAAATAAATCCCGAGTTGGTTGACATAAATGTACATCCGACAAAGCTTGAGGTTAAATTTTCAAATGAAAAGGATATTTATCACGCCGTGTATTACGCCGTTAAGAACGCGCTTTACGCGCTGCCTAATGTGCCTAAAATAGAGCGGTCGGAGCGTGAGGACACAAGCATAAAATCCGAGCAGCTTACTCTTTCGGATATGGCAAAAGCGCTTGCGAACTCGCCTCAAATGAGAAAGGAAGCAAAGGCGCGGGATGAGGATATACTAAAAGACATCGCGCAATCCCGAAGAGATGCGTCAATAAGCGATATATCTAAGCGTCCGCCCACTCCGGAATACAATCCGAGAGATAATCAATATCTAAAGCAAGCTGCGGAATTGAAAAAAGCGCGCGAGGATGAGCGGATAAACTCAATAAAGGACAAATACGGCGATATGCTTGAATCGCCGATAACCCATTTATATGTGGCTGATTCCGACCCGAAGCTTAAATCGGGCGGAAAGCCGCCGAAATTCGGCGCGGATGTTTCATTGCAAAGCGTTTCTACACAGGTGAACGAGGATACCGAATCATCCGTAGTTGAAATAGCCGAGAATGCGGCGCTGACGGAAATGCTTAAGCCTGAGCTTGAAATTTCCGAAACGGCGGTTGAGCTTGCGGAAAGCGCTCTTAAATCGAACGAAGAAAATATTTTTCTTGATGAATATTTTGAGGTTATAGGTCAAATTTTCGACACCTATATAATAGTCGAAAAGAACGATGAAATGCTCCTAATCGATCAGCACGCGGCGCATGAGAGGCTAAAGTATGAGGAGCTTAAGGAAGCGGTCACGGCAAAAAGGATTTATCCTCAAATTCTGCTTGAGCCTGTGGCGGTTAATCTTACGGGAGCGGAATTTGGCGCATATAAGGAAAACAAAAACGTACTTGACGAATTGGGGTTTGAAACGGAGGAGTTCGGGAACGACGCAATTCTTGTAAGAAGCGTCCCGGGAGATGTCGAAATCGGCGATGTAGAGCCGCTTATAATCGAGCTTATCTCTCAAACTGAGGACTCAAAAAAGGAGCTTATAACCGAAAAGAATCAACGGCTTATGTATACAATAGCGTGCAAATCTGCGATTAAGGCAAATATGCGCATGAGCCATGAGGAAATGGAAACTCTTGTAAGAAATGTTTTTCGTTTAAAAAACATCAATACCTGTCCGCACGGCAGACCGATTGTTATAACGATGAGCAAGAAAGAAATAGAAAAGGAATTTAAACGAATAGTATGAAAACGCGTCTGATTGTGGTCGCCGGAGCTACGGCGTCGGGTAAAACCGCTCTTGCCATAGAGCTTGCGAAGCGGTTTAACGGTGAGATAGTTTCCGCTGACAGTATGCAGATTTATAAATACATGGACATCGGCTCCGCAAAGCCTACGTCGGAGGAAAGAGCCGCGGTGCCCCATCATTTGATTGACTTTTTGGAGCCGGATGCGCAGTGGAGCGTAGCGGATTACACCGCCCTTGCGCATGAGGTAATCACAGATATTTCCGCGCGCGGCAAAACACCGATTATGGCGGGAGGAACGGGGTTATATATAAATTCCGTCGTGAATGATGTGTCCTTCGGAGAGATTGATACCGACTGCAAAATCCGCGAGGAATTGCAGTCGATAGCGGATGCAGAGGGCGGGGAAAAATTAATTGAGATTCTCAATGAATTTGACAGCGAATCGGCGCAAAAGCTCCACCCGAACAATGTGCGCCGCGTTATCCGTGCGATTGAATTTTACCGCGTTACCGGTACGCCGATTTCAAAGCATCAGGAAATGACAAGGCAGGCGCAAACAAGGTATGAACCGCAGATGTTTACGATTGAATGGGATAGAAAAACCCTGTATGACAGAATCAACCGCCGCGTTGATATGATGATGTCGGACGGACTCTTGGATGAGGTAAAACGGCTGATGGAAATGGGGTATACTAAGGATATGAATTCCATGAAGGGTATAGGCTATAAGGAGCTTATCGATTATTTAAACGGCGAATGCAGTATTGATGAAGCAGATGATTTGATTAAGCAAAGCTCGCGCCGCTATGCAAAGCGTCAGCTTACGTGGTTTCGCCGCGATGAGAGAATACAGCGTCTAAGTCCCGAAAACGCGGTTGAGGAAGCGGCTCGGATAATAGAGGGACACTAAACATGGGACACTAAACTGAATACAAGGGGACATAAAATTTTAAATTATAACTAAAAGTAATATGTCCCCCGCCTCTATAGGCGGCGGGTTCCGCTTACTTTTTTCAGTGACGGCGTTGATTTGCAAGCAAGTCAACTATCCGCCACTGAAATGTTGAATGACGGGGCAAAGCCCCTTATTGAAGGATTCTATACGAACAACTCAAGACCTTTCGTTTTTAATGTGATTGTTTGACGCATTAAAAAAACGAAAGGTTTTTTTGCGTTAAGTTTTATTCATAAACCTGTCCAAACAATAATAGTATAGCATATATCCGAAATTGAGAAGGGAGAAATTGAAATGTACATCGCAACAAATGAAACAATTGGGACGCACAGCGGGATTATCAGCTATATGCCGCGCGGCATAAGGAGGAGGATGTTCGGGATAAATCTTGACGAAGCGGATGAAATACGCATAAGTCCGGGAAATCCTGTAAGCATTTATTTCTACGACGGCTGTTATTATCTCGGAGCGCACGGAAATCTGACGCGTATCCCGACAGGAGCCGTCCGCGCTTCGAGAGCAGACATAGAAGAAGCTTTGGAGCTTGCCTCAAAATCATCCGTATATTCGGTGCGAGATGATATAAAAAACGGCTTTATTACAATCAGCGGCTGACATCGAATAGGCATAACGGGAACCGCGGTCGCGGAGAATGGGGAAATCGGATTTTTGAAGGAGGTTTCATCTCTGAATTACCGATTGGCGAGGGAGGTAATCGGTGTCGCGGACAAGGTTATAAATCAAATTGCGGACGGAAGAAATGTTAAAAGCACTCTAATAATATCGCCGCCCGGTGCAGGGAAAACCACTATGCTTCGGGATATTGCTCATCAGCTTTCCTATCGGGGTATACGCGTAAGCATAGTTGACGAGCGGCGGGAAATCGCGGCAATGAATGAGGGCAGGAGCGCGTTTGATTTGGGTTTTTCAACCGATGTTTTGGAGGGGGCAAAAAAGGCGGAGGGGATGCTTATGATGCTTCGCTCAATGTCGCCGGAGGTTATTATAACCGATGAAATCGGCAGGGGTGAGGACGCGGAGGCAATTGAAAAAATCATTAACAGCGGCGTAAAGATTATAACAACCGTGCATGGTGAAAACAGAAATCAGCTTTTAAAAAGGCGCGATTTGCGGGAAACGCTTCGATATTTCGAGGTTTTCTTAACGCTATCCAAGCGTCGCGGCGCAGGAACGGTTGAAGAAATATATTCGTCATGCCAATAAGAATAATCGGTGCGGTGATGATTTTTTCGGTCAGTACATATTTGGGATTTTCATTTGCGGACAGGCTGAAAAAGAGATACGTCTACCTTAGAAATATTCTTACCTCACTGAATCTGCTTGAAACGGAAATCGGATTCGGGGTAAGCAAGCTCAAGCAAGCTTTCCTGACCATAGACAAATCCGCCGACACACGCGGACTTTTCAAAACCGCGGCGGATAATCTTGAAGATGTGGGAATAAAGCAGGCATGGCGCGGGGCTGTCTATGAAAAGAGGCAGGAGCTTTATCTTACCGATGCGGCCGCGGACGCGCTCAACGCGCTCGGAGCGCAGCTTGGGATGCCGGATGTAGAAAATCAGATTAAAAATATAAAAGATGTATGAAAACTGCTGGAAACGCAGGAAAA
>JAJBTG010000038.1 GCA_020860985.1 Oscillospiraceae bacterium | reverse complement strand
ACCGCTATGGTCATGCTTTTTTCAGTGTTTGCGTATGCGGGTGTACCGCTTGCGTCGGCAGTCGGGGAAAGCCTGCGGATAATGGAAACCGAAGCGAGCAGTGAAGCGGAATTTGATTTGCTCGCGGAATTATTTGACATTTCAATCAGCAATAATGACGACGGATTTTTCACGGCGAAGGTGGGCGGTACGGAAGCGACACAGGCTAATGAGGGAGATACGGTAACGATAGAGGCTGATCTTCCCGACGGTTCCGTACTGAACGGCATATCGGTTGATAAATCGGGTACCGCCGTAGAGGTTACAAAGCTTACCGATACATCCTACAGCTTTGAAATGCCTTCATCCAATGTTACGGTTTCGCCGGATGTAACACTGCCGGATAAGATTACGTTTGAAAATTCGGAGAGTGATTTTGAAATTTCAGACGGTAAATATCACCAGGCTAACGACACCGTTACTTTAACAACGACGTTTACAACGATGAAATATGTAAAGAACCTTGTCGGCACATATGTTTCGGGCTCAAGCACGTGCACAATCAGCCTTGAAAACGGAATAACGGTTGGCGACGGAGGCACCGCAAACGATATAAAGCAATATACATATACCTTTACAATGCCCAAGAGCGACCTTATACTTAGCGCGGACATGATTACGCTTCCCAAAATCGAGGTTGACAGCGACTATGACGGCGACGGCAATATAACAATTTCCCCTGTTGACGAGGACACGGAGGTTGTCTTTGCCAACACGCCGATGAAAATATCGCTTAACGAAACCTTTATAGACGGAGAAGATACCTATGTACTGTACGATTTACAGGTGGTTCCGACCGACAGCACGGTTACGCCGCTCTTTTTAGGCTTGGGAATAACAAAGGAAGCGGACGGCGATTACCGATTTAACGCTCCCGAAAGCGATGCAAAGGTAAAAGCGTTTTATTATAAGTTGTCGAGCGAAGCAAGCAGCGAGGATGTAGTTGCGGTAGTCGAGCAGAATGACGTAAGAACAGGCTACACATCCCTAAAAACGGCTATAGAGAGCGGAGTTACCGCTGACGGAAACGAAGCAATCATTATCATGATAGCGGATTCCGAAGAGGCTGTTATGACCGTTTCCGCTGACAAAAACATACGGCTTGTAAATAACGGCTCGGACAGAACAGTCAAGCGTGCCGCAGCCGGACAGGGCGATTTTATCACCGTAGCAAGCGACGCGGTGCTTACTCTCGGCGGCGAGGGGAGTCAGAGCAACATCATAATCGATGGCGGCGCGGAATGGACAAAGATTGACGAAAAGGTTGACCCGAGGAGGGACCCGTCAACGGAGGCTAATTGGCAGGGCACGGCATATTCAGACACTCCGACTAAGGTACTGTTTCAGGACGGCGACAGCTGGGAGGACTGCTACTGGTTTACACGCGGCGGATTTACGGCAACCGGAAGCCTTATAAATAACAGCGGTACGCTCAATCTTTACGACGGCGCAAAGCTGACAAATAATTTCAATGCCACGCAAGACAACCGCGGCGGCGCTATTTATAACAGCTCAACGATAAATATGTACGGCGGTGAAATAAGCTGGTGTACGGCAAGACGTTCAAATCAAGGAACCGGCGCGGGTATTTACAGCGCCTCCGGTACAACAATAAATATGTACGGCGGCGCGATAAAGAATAATACCAACATAGATGTGGGAGCTACCTATAGCTCCGGAAACAACCGCTCCGGCGACGGCGCAGGAATAGCGATTGACAGTGGCGTACTCAATATGTACGGCGGCGAGATTTCGCAAAACCACAGCTCAAGCGATACCTCGAGCGGCGACGGCGGCGGTATTATCGCGCGCGAAGGCGCGAAAATATATCTTCGCGGCGGTAAAATAAGCGCGAACTATACGGCAGGCTACGGCGGCGGTATTTTGCTGTACCTTTCATATTTGTATATATATGACGGTGAAATATCGAATAACTACAGCGGCTACGGCGGTGCGGTTGGTATGTCGCAGGGATATGTTACGATGTTCGGAGGAAGCATAAGCGGCAACGCCGCAAAATACGGTGGCGGCGTATGTATAGGCTCATACAACTATAATACAGGCTGCTCGTTCGATATGTACGGCGGCAGCATAGTTTCTAACACAGCCGATTACGGCGGCGGTATCTGCAATTATAACGGCGGCGGAAATTACGCGAATCTCCGCGGCGGCAAGATTTCCGACAACACAGCCGATACAGGTAAGGGCGTTGCTATTGTAAATATGAGCTAGAGCAGCGATTCAAAAACGGACCCGCTATTATACCTGAGCGGCGATATTTCAATCAATACCAATAACGATGTCTATTTCGATAAAAGCGGCGACAGCAACAATTACATAAACTACAGCGGAGCAACACAGCAACAGATACCTATCCGAGTTACCGATACGCTGACATCAACCGGCACTGTCGCACTGATAGGCTTTGCGAGCGGCTTCTGGGAAGATACAAACCAGGCGCAGAACGGGGAACAGATTGTATCCTTTGAACGTACCGATGGTTTGCAGCTTACGGTTCAGTCCAATAAATTCGCATTAGACAACGAGGCCTGGATACTTCAAACGGACGGTCAGTACCTTGACCTTGCAAATAAAGAGGACTCGACTGTTACCAGGTATATCGCCCGCGTCGGCGATACGCTCTATAAAAAGCTAATCGACGCCGTAAACGCGGCGGATAGCGGCGATACTGTTTATATTATCAATAACTATACTCTGGAAAAGACAATAGAAATCGATAAGGATATAACGATTATGTCGGAAACGAACGCGACAAAGAACGCATCGAATGTTTCGGACGGCAGCTTCAAGGACAGCAGTAACAAAACATTGAGTGATTTTACATACTATCCCGAGGGCGACTATACATTGACGTTGATTTCCGGCTTTGCCGATACAGAGGGAAACACTTCGGGATTTATTGTAAAGGACGGAGCAACCCTTAATATAGGCGACCCGTCCGTTACGGAAAGCACCGTCAGCACAACAAACGGCGGCTACCTCGCGTTGGACGGAAACCGCGCATATGCGACCGATGGAGCAATGGTCAGCGTCGAGGACGGCACTCTGTATATAAACGCGGGAGTAACGGCTGAAAATAACAATGATACATCCGGTAACGGTTACGGCGGAGCGATTTATGTCGCTTCGGGCGCGGAGGCTGTATTAAACGGCGGCGCGCTGTATGCCAACCGCGCCAATTACGGCGGCGCGGTATACGCGGACGGTACGTTTAGAATGATTAGCGGCGTTATCAACGAGCATACAAACGGCGATTCCGACGGAGCTATCTATGTTTCATCCAACGGCCGCGCGGTTTTGACCGGCGGAGAAATAAAGCAAAACGGCAGCTATGCCGTTTATCAGAACGGAACGCTCGAAATGGGCGGAGGTATTTTCATAGACAGTGCGAACGCAATCTATCTTCCAGAGGGAAAGATTATAACGGTTATTGAAGCTCTTGACGGCGAAAACGACACGGACAACCCGATAAGTCTCTACGTCGAGGAAGAGGGAGCGGACGGAATCGATGTTATTGAAACGTCTATTCAAGGCGACGTGGACAGCGATAAAACAGAAGCGGAATATATTCTCCTTGACAAGAGGTTCGCCGTTACGGACGGCAGAAAGCTCTCGCGCAGCGCGGAGAGCGGCAAGGAAAACTATATCGTCATAAAGGAAATTAATGTTACATATGACGCGAACGGCGGTACGGGCAGCGTACCCGAGGATACAGAAGCATATGACGGCGGAGATTTGATAGATATAAAACCCGTAACGGATGATTTGGCGCGTCCCGGTATGATGTTCATCGGATGGTCTACGCAGAAAATCGATTCCGTAAGAAGCTTTACCGAGGAAGGCTCCGTTCAGATTTACTACAACACCGAATATTCCGATGATATTTATTCGGCAATTTCATATTCGGATATTCTCTACGCTTATTCGGACGTGACTCTCTATGCGGTATGGGCGTTGGACACGAATATTAACGACATACCCGACTACCGCGAGAATGTCTTTAATATAACCGTTAATACGGCGGAGCACGGAAGCATGAGTGCAAGCGCGGATACTTTGCAGGCGGGCGATATGCTGCTTCTTACGGCGAACCCCGACACGGGATATGTTATGTCCGATGTTACGGTGGAATTTTACATAGACGGTGAGCAGAATATATGGACACTCAGCTCCGGCGATATTCAACAAATCAGCGACACCTATCTATGGCTGAATATGCCGAAAGCCGATATTACCG
>JAJBTG010000127.1 GCA_020860985.1 Oscillospiraceae bacterium | reverse complement strand
GTGGTATAATATATTTAGACTGAAATTATTCCCAACTTACAAAGTACGGTTTCAGCTTGATTTTTCATTGCAGCCAAACATTTTTGAAACACCGTTGTTTGGAAGTGTATGTACCATAATGGAAAATTAGTAAATTAAAAGGATGAAAAAAATGGGCAAAGTTATAGCAATAGCAAATCAAAAGGGGGGAGTTGGAAAAACCACAACCTCCGTTAATTTAGCGTCATGCCTTGCGTACGAGGGAAAAAAAACCCTCTTAATAGATTGTGACCCCCAGTGCAACGCAACAAGCGGACTGGGAATAGAAAAGGAAAATTACAACAATGAGCTTTCAATATATGATTGCCTGCAAAGTAACGAAAATACAAAAGGCGCCGTTATCAAAACAAAATACAAAAATTTGTACTTAATACCCTCCTCGGCGGATTTTTCCGCGGCGGAGATAGAGCTTGCGTATGAGGAAAAGCGTGAATATTTTCTTAAAAACGCAATAAAGGGTATACGCGGCGATTACGATTATATAATTATAGATTCGCCGCCCGCGCTCGGAATGATTACAATTAATATCCTAACCGCTTCGGATTCAATACTTATCCCGATTCAATGCGAATATTATGCGTTGGAGGGTTTGAGCCAGCTTATCGGCACCGTTAAAATGATAAAGAAAAAGCTCAATCCGAAAATTGAAATCGAGGGCGTACTCGGAACAATGTATGACGGCAGAACGAACCTCTCAATCCAGGTACTCGACGAGGTTAAGAAGTACTTTCCCGATAAGGTATACAAGAGCATAATTCCGAGAAATGTGCGTTTAAGCGAATCACCGAGCTTCGGCGAGCCAATTATAAAATACGACAGAACTTCAAAGGGAGCGGACGCGTATATGTCGCTTGCAAAGGAAGTAATCAAGAAAAACAGTTGAACATTGAATAACACCGCAGAACGCGTTATTTAATAGGTAGAAAATAAAATGTAATATTCTTACATATTTGTAATTTAAAAACAAAGGAGTGATGCAAGTGGCAAAAAAGGGACTTGGAAAAGGTTTAAGCACTCTGTTTGATGATAATAATATTATCGAAGATATTGCTCAGCCGCCTAACGGCGATATTATTCATATAAAATTATCCTCAATAGAGCCGAATAAAAATCAGCCCCGAAAGAATTTCGACAATGAGAAAATTGAAGTTCTCGCCGAGTCTATTAAGGAAAACGGACTTATACAGCCGATTATTGTAACCCCGTCAAAAAACGGTATGTATAAGATAGTTGCCGGAGAGCGGCGTTGGAGAGCGAGCAAAAAAGCGGGGCTTAAGGAAATTCCGGCGGTAATCCGCGATTATTCGGACGAACAGGTTGCTGAAATCGCCTTGATTGAAAATCTACAGCGCGAGGATTTAAATCCCATTGAGGAGGCTCTGGGATATAAAGCACTCTTGGAGGATTTCAATTTAACGCAGGAGCTTATAAGCCGGAGGATAGGCAAAAGCCGAAGCGCAATTGCAAATTCAATGCGTCTTTTAAGTCTTGAGGAGCAGATTCAAAAGCTTCTTGTCAGCGGGGATATTTCAGGCGGACACGCAAGAGCTATTCTTTCGCTTGATGATAACGAGCTGCGGCTTGCGCTTTCAAAGAAAATCATAGAGGACGGTCTGACGGTTCGTCAGGCGGAGGCATTATCAAAGCAGCTTAAGAAAAAAGCTCCCGCCAAAAAGCCGCAGGAAAAAACGGCTTATGAAATAGAAATCGAACATATTCAAAATAAGCTTTCCTCCGACCTGGGTACCAAGGTTAAAATTTTGCATACCGATAAAAAGGGCAAAATTGAAATCGAATATTACGGCAACGAGGATTTGGAAAGAATCTTAAATTTGATTAATTACAACGGAGGTAAATAATATGGTATTAGACAACACAACATTATTATTTATAGCTATGGCTGTTATAATAATTCTCGTTATAATATGCTTTATATTAAATATGATAAACACGTCGAAAATAAACACGCTTCTTGATTATTCCGAGGACGGCGATATTATTACGGCGCTTCAGGATTATTACGACAAGGTGGATGATTTATCAAAAACGATAAGCAATTCGACAGACACCGTTCTGCTTTCAAGACTTTCGGAATGCGAGAACAAATCGAGTATTTCAATCAAGAATATCGGCATTGTTAATTTTGACGCGTTTGACGATGTAAAAGGAAACCTGAGCTTCGCTCTCGCTATGCTTAACGATAATAACGACGGTATTATACTTACTTCACTTTTCGGACATAACTCCTGCAATACATATGTCAGAGAGATAAGAAACGGTGAGGCTTCAATAAAGCTTTTGAATGAGGAAAAGGAAGCTTTAAGCAAAGCTAAAAATTAAACCAAAGAATACTAAAATCAGTACGCATATATTAATTTGCGTACGGAAAGGCATGGATATGGCTAATAAAAACGGTAATGACAATAAATCACTTTTTCTGTATACCTCTCTTATATTTATTGTAGCAATTTTACTTATTATAATCGCTTTCTTCGGTCAGACAAATATGCAAAAAAGTCAGCCGGAGGTTGAAATTGAGGAAACATCTCAGCCCGCCGCAAACAGCGGTATATCGGAAAGAGCCTCGGTTTTAAGCGAAGAAAACAGAGTTTTGCTTGAGGAAAAGGCGGAGCTTGAAACGGAGATAACGGAAAAGGATGAAACGATACAAGGTCTTAAGGATGAGAATTTATCCTTAAACGAAAAAATCAAAACGAACGATTTGCTCTTGCAGGCAAACGGATATTTGAGCGTGGGGAATAAGGAAAAGGCGGAGGAGGCATTAAACTCCGTAAATTATGATTCTCTGTCCTCCGACCAGAAAATTATATACGACAACGTAAAAGATAAGCTTGAATAGCTTTCAATAAAATACCGCATAAGGAAAGGATGTATAAAAATGTTAGACATTAAAATTTTAAGACAGAATCCGGACAAAATCAGAGAAGCTTTAAAAAAGCGTCATAATGACCTCGATATTACTCCCGCTATTGAGCTTGACTTAAAGCGCAGAGAAATTCTTACGGACGTTGAGCAGAAAAAAGCAAAGCAAAACGAAATCAGCAAAAAGATTCCGCAGATGAAAAAAGCCGGTGAAAATACTGACGTAATTTTTGCCGAAATGAAGGAGCTCAGCAATGAAATAAAAGCCGATGATGAAAAGGTTCGCGAAATTGACGAGCAGCTCAGAGATTTTATGCTCCGTATTCCAAACATTCCAAACGACGCTGTTCCGGAAGGAACGGATGACAGCGATAATCTTGAAATCAGAAAATACGGCGAGCCGAGAAAATTTGATTTTGAGCCTAAGGCGCACTGGGATATAGGAACCAACCTTGATATTCTCGATTTTGAGCGCGGCGTAAAAATTGCCGGAACAAGATTCACGGTTTATAAGGGTATCGGCGCAAGACTTGAGAGAGCCGTTATTCAATATTTTTTGAATACAAATACGGAACAATCCGGCTATACTGAAATCCAGCCGCCATATATGGTAAACCGTGCTTCAATGACGGGAACAGGTCAGCTTCCGAAATTTGAAGAGGACGCTTTTAAGGTGGCAAACAACGGATTTTTCCTGATTCCCACAGCCGAGGTTCCGGTAACAAATTTGCACAGAGATGAAATTCTCGACGGAACAAAGCTTCCCATCAAATATACCGCATATTCGGCTTGCTTCAGAGCCGAGGCGGGCAGCGCGGGACGCGACACGCGCGGTCTTATAAGACAGCATCAGTTCAACAAGGTTGAGCTTGTAAAATTTGTAAACCCCGATACAAGCTATGACGAGCTTGAAAAGCTTACAAACGATGCCGAAAAGCTCCTACAGGGACTCGGACTTGCCTACAGAGTAGTATGTCTTTCGGCGGGCGACTTGGGATTTTCCTCCGCAAAGACATATGACCTTGAGGTATGGATGCCCAGCTACAACAGATATGTTGAAATTTCCTCCTGCTCCAATTTTGAGGACTACCAGGCGCGTCGAGCTAATATCAGATTTAAGAACGACCCCAAAGATAAGGCTCAGTTTGTTCATACGCTCAACGGCTCCGGACTCGCAGTAGGAAGAACCGTCGCGGCAATTCTTGAAAATTATCAAAATGAGGACGGAACAGTAACTATCCCCGAAGCGCTTGTTCCTTATATGGGTACGGATATTATTAAATAAAAAACGCGGTTTTCATGGGCGAACAATGTTCGCCCATGATTCAAAAAGGGGCTTTGCCCCGTCATTCAACGTTTCAGCGGCGGATTGTACCGCCACTGAA
>JAJBTG010000110.1 GCA_020860985.1 Oscillospiraceae bacterium | reverse complement strand
TTCCTCAAGCTTTTTCTTGATTTCATACATATAGTCAAGATGGCGGTCCGCAATCGGCAGGAGCTTTATCTGAACAGGCGCAAGCCATGTCGGGAACGCACCCGCGTATTTTTCAATAAGCAATGCCAACGTTCTCTCATAACAGCCGATTGACGTTCTGTGAATGATATACGGGTTCTTCTTTATGCCGTCGCGGTCAACATATTCCATACCGAATTTTTCGGCAAGCATTTGGTCAATTTGAATGGTTACAAGGGTGTCCTCCTTACCGTGGACATTCTTAATCTGTATGTCGAGCTTAGGACCGTAGAACGCAGCCTCTCCGATGCCGATTTTGTAATCGATACCCAAATCGTCAAGTATGGTTTTCATCTTGCCCTGCGCCTCGTCCCATTGCTCCTGTGTTCCGATATACTTATCCCTATCGTCGGGATCCCACTGTGAGAATCTGTACGATACATCGTCAATAAGACCGAGAGTTGTAAGCATATAATTTGTAAGCTCAAGACAATTCTTAAACTCCTCTTCAAGCTGCTCCGGAGTACACATCAAATGTCCTTCGGAAATGGTAAACTGGCGCACTCTGATAAGTCCGTGCATCTCACCGGACGCCTCGTTTCTGAAAAGAGTCGAGGTTTCGTTAAGGCGCATCGGCAGGTCACGATATGAGCGTCCTCTATTTAAAAACGCCTGATACTGGAACGGACATGTCATAGGACGCAGCGCAAAAACCTCCTTATCCTTTTCCTCGTCGCCGAGGACAAACATTCCGTCTTTGTAGTGATCCCAGTGTCCCGATATTTTATACAGGTCGCTCTTTGCCATAAACGGAGTTTTGGTAAGCTGCCAGCCGCGCTTTTGCTCCTCATCCTCAACCCATCTTTGCAAAAGCTGTATTACTCGCGCGCCCTTGGGCAGCATAATCGGAAGTCCCTGACCGATATAGTCGCAGGTTGTGAATAATTCCAGCTCGCGTCCGAGCTTGTTGTGGTCGCGTTTTTTAGCTTCTTCAAGCTTTTCAAGATGCTCCTCAAGGTCGGTTTTATTCAAAAATGCCGTGCCGTAAATTCTTTGGAGCATTTTATTTTTTTCATCCCCGCGCCAGTACGCGCCGGTCGCACTCAGCAGCTTATAGGCCTTGACCTTGCTTGTGTAATTCACATGAGGTCCCGCGCATAAATCGACAAAATCGCCCTGCTTATAGAATGAAATTACAGCGCCCTCCGGCAAATCGTTTATAAGCTCAACCTTGTACGGTTCATCCTTCATCAGTTCCAATGCCTCGTTTCTCGGCAATTCAAAACGCTCGATTTTGAGATTTTCCTTTGCGATTTTTTTCATTTCCTTTTCAAGCGCGTCCAAATCCTCGCGTATGAACGCGTGTTCGGTGTCAAAATCATAGTAAAATCCGGTGTCGATAGCCGGGCCTATCGCCAGCTTTGTGTCCGGAAACAGGCGCTTTACCGCCTGCGCCAAAACGTGTGACGCCGAATGTCTTAATGTTTGCAGTTCGTTCAGTTCCATTTCTCTAAATTCCTTTCTTTTTGAAAATAAAAAGCACCCCTAAGAATACTCTTAGGGGTGCATAAATTTACACGGTTCCACCCTAATTACGGCAAATAGCCGTCACTCTTTAAATCCTGTTTCGTAGGAAATACGGCAGTGCTTAATCGTTTTCTTTCAGCCTGCGACTCAAAAGTGGTATTCGTCCGGCAACACCCGCAAAAGCGCTCTCAGCCGCGGCGCTTTCTCTCTTTGCAGCCTCTATGTCAGATTACTGTCTTTATCATCGTCTTTATGATATTATATTATCTTATTTGAAATTTGTCAATACCCTATCCCAAAATTTTTTTAAGATACTGCCCCGTATATGACGATTCAACCTCTGCGATTTCCTCCGGGGTTCCGGTCGCGATAACAGTGCCTCCGTTATCGCCGCCCTCGGGGCCGAGGTCTATAATATAATCGGCGGTTTTTATAACGTCAAGATTATGCTCGATTACGATTACGGTGTTCCCACCCTCGACGAGCCTGTTTAAAACTTCGATAAGCCTATGAACATCCGCGGTATGCAGTCCCGTTGTCGGCTCGTCAAGGATATATATTGTCTTTCCGGTGCCGCATCTTGAAAGCTCCGTCGCAAGCTTAACGCGCTGTGCTTCGCCGCCCGACAGCGTAGTAGAGCTTTGTCCGAGCTTTACATATCCAAGTCCGACCTCCTGCAAGGTTTGCAGCTTGCGGCTGATTTTTTGATGATTCGCAAAAAATTCAACCGCTTCGTCAATCGTCATGTCAAGAACCTCATATATATTCTTGCCCTTATACTTAACCTCAAGCGTTTCGCGGTTGTACCTTTTCCCCTTGCAGACCTCGCACGGAACATAGACATCGGCAAGAAAGTGCATTTCAATCTTCTTTATGCCGTCACCTGTGCATGCCTCACAGCGTCCGCCCTTTACGTTAAAGCTGAAGCGTCCCGATTTGTAGCCGCGAATTTTCGCTTCGTTTGTTGAAGTGAATACATCGCGTATATCATTAAACACATTCGTATAGGTAGCCGGATTTGAGCGCGGAGTTCTGCCGATGGGCGATTGGTTTATATCGATTATTTTATCGAGCTGCTTAATTCCCGTAATAGTCTTATGAGCGCCGGGATGGGTATGCGCGCGGTTTAAATCATGGGCAAGACGCTTATAAAGAATTTCGTTTACAAGCGATGATTTACCCGAACCGGATACGCCGGTAACGCACGTAAGAACACCCATCGGAAATTTGACGTTGATATTTTTCAAATTGTTTTCCCTCGCGCCCTTTACCTCAAGCCAGCCCGACGGCTTGCGGCGCGTTTTCGGGATTTCTATTTTAAGCTCTCCGCTTAAATATTTGCCGGTTATTGAGCGGGGCGATTTAATCAAATCCTCAACCGTTCCCTCTCCTACCACCTCGCCGCCGTTTACGCCCGCAGCGGGACCGATATCTATAATGTGGTCGGCGGCATACATAGTGTCGGTATCGTGTTCAACAACAATTACTGTGTTTCCCAAATCTCTCAAATGTTTTAGTGTTCCTATAAGTCTGTCGTTATCGCGCTGATGAAGTCCGATGCTCGGCTCGTCAAGGATGTACAGCACGCCCATAAGTCCCGAGCCTATCTGTGTGGCAAGGCGTATTCTCTGCGCCTCGCCGCCCGAAAGCGTACCCGATGAACGCGACAGCGTAAGATAATCAAGTCCGACATCAAGCAAAAATTGAAGTCTTGCCTTGATTTCCTTTACAACCTGCTCCGCGATAACGGCTTCCGTTTCCGTCAGCTTCAAATTATTTATAAATTCCATTTCCTGCTTTATCGGCATACAGGTTAAATCATAGATATTTATCCCGCCGACAGTTACAGCAAGCACCTCATCATTCAAACGCGCCCCGTGACACTTAAGGCAGGTTGCGTGGTTGATGTATCTTTCCAAATCATGCCGCGCATATTCGGAATTCGGGTGACGGTATCGGCGTTCGAGATTCGTTACAATTCCCTCAAACGCCATCATATAGCTTCCCTCACCGTAGCCGCGGTTATATTCCACCTTAATCTTCTCGCCGTTCGAGCCGTAGAGAATTATGTTTTTTATCTCGTCCGGCAAATCCTTATAGGGTGTGTGCAAATCAAATCCGTAATGATTTGCGAGAGCGGTGAAATACATATTTGCAATACTGTCCTCGGATTTCAGCCGCTAGCGAAAATTGCGCCGTCGATAAGACCGACATCCTCGTCGGCTATGATTAAATCGGGATCAATCATGGGAATCGCGCCCAATCCGTCACATTCGCTGCACGCGCCGTAAGGGTTGTTGAACGAGAACAATCGCGGAGAAAGCTCCTGTAGACTTATTCCGCAGTCGGCGCACGCATAGTTCTGACTGAACGTAAGCGTTTCGCCGCCTATAACCTCAACCATAACAATATCTCCCGTAAGCGCAAACGCCGTTTCGAGAGAATCGGTAAGACGCTGCTCTATATTTTCGCGTATAACTATTCTGTCGACAACTATCTCGATATTATGCTTAAGAGTTTTTTTCAATTCAATGTCCTCGCTCAAGTCATACATATCGCCGTTGACGCGCACACGAACATATCCGTTTTTCTTCGCCGATTCAAATACTCTTTTATGCTCTCCCTTTTTGCCGCGAATAACCGAAGCGAGAATTTGCAGTTTTGTCCCCTCCCCCAGCGACAAAACCTGATCGACAATCTGGTCGATTGACTGCCTTTTTACCTCCTTGCCGCATTTCGGGCAATGAGGGATTCCTATTCTGGAG
>JAJBTG010000131.1 GCA_020860985.1 Oscillospiraceae bacterium | reverse complement strand
TCCGAACATATATGCAAAAAGCGCTGAATACCGAGGCCTCCGCCCCTTATTGAAGGCGTTTGTCGCTACGCCGTAAGGCTATTATAACACATAATTTTCAATTTGTCCACTGTTAATTTATTTCAGCATGGACTTGATTTTTTCCATCGCCTTTACGGTATTTTCCTTGGTTGAAAACGCGGTAAGTCTTACATAACCCTCACCGCTGGGACCAAAGCCCGCTCCGGGAGTTGTTACAACGCCTGTTTCCTCAAGGATTTTATCAAAAAATTCCCACGACTTCATTCCGTTGGGAGCCTTCGCCCAAATATACGGAGCGTTTACGCCGCCGTAAACAGTGAGTCCCGCCTCGGTGAGAGCTTCGCGGATAATCTTCGCGTTTTCCAAATAATACTTAATCGCTTCCTTAGTCTGCTTTTGACCGTCCTCCGAATAAACCGCCTCGGCAGCCTTTTGAATAACATAGGGTACGCCGTTGAATTTTGTGCATTGATGTCTGTTCCATAGGCTGTTAAGCTCCGTACCGTCGATTTTCAAATCGTGCGGAACTACCGTGTACGCACATCTTGTTCCGGTAAATCCGGCTGTTTTGGAGAAGCTGCGAAATTCAATCGCCACCTCCTTGGCTCCGTCGATTTCGTAAATGCTGTGCGGTACGTCATCCTCGGTTATAAAAGCTTCGTACGCGCTGTCATAAAGGATGACCGCGCCGTTCGCTTTGGCATATTCAATCCAAGGCTTAAGCTGCTCCCTTGTTGCTGTCATTCCCGTCGGGTTGTTCGGGAAGCACAAATAAATTATGTCAACCTTTTCGGTTGGAATCCGTGGAAGAAAATCATTTTCCGCAAGGCAGGGCATATAATACAAGTTGCTCCAATGCTCGCCGACAAAATCTCCGGCACGTCCCGCCATAGCGTTGGTGTCAACATAAACCGGATAGACCGGGTCGCATACCGCAACCTTATTATCCTGTGAAAAAATATCGCCGATATTTCCGCAGTCGGACTTTGCTCCGTCCGAAACAAAAATCTCATCCGTCGCAATATCGATGCCACGCGACTTATAATCGTGCTCTACGATACTGTTTCGTAAAAAGTCATATCCCTGTTCGGGACCGTAGCCATGGAAGCCCTCCGCGGTTCCCATTTCATCCACCGCCTTATGCATCGCTTCGATTACAGCGGGCGCGAGCGGCTTCGTAACGTCGCCGATGCTCATCTTTATTATCTCCATCTCGGGATGAGCCTCGGTAAATTCACTTGCCTTCCTCGCAACCGTAGAAAATAAATACGCTCCGGGAAGCTTTAAATAATTATCGTTGATTTTCGCCATTTTTCCATTCGTCCTTTCAATTGATATACCTTTGCAGGTTGCAATCGTTCGCAAGCTCTGCTATAAGCAAGCTTAGCAGAAGCGTTGCTCCGATTTAAATAATATGTCTTTGCCCTTATTAAATTCAATAGAGGGTTAAGCCCCGTCATTCTAACGTGATTGTTCCGTCAAACACAAATGCCGCCGGCCCCGTCATATAAATATTATTTTCCTTTTTATCCCATTTTATTTTCAGCGTTCCGCCGACAAGCAGCAATTCCGCCTCGTCGTCAACCAAATCCGATAGATTAGCCGCAACCATAGTCGCGCACGCGCCCGTGCCGCAAGCGAGCGTTTCCCCCGCCCCACGCTCCCATACGCGCATTTTTATGGTTTTTCTGTCAACAATCTGAGCAAATTCCGTGTTGATTCGTTTCGGGAACATTTTATGGTTTTCAAATTTCGGACCGATTTTTTCAATCTCCAAATTATCCACATCGTCAATATACGTAATCGCATGAGGGTTTCCCATCGAAACACCCGTTACAAGATATTCCTTTCCGTCAACCTCAACCGGCTGCTGAATAAATCTGTCCAGCTCCGAATCAATCGGAATGTTTTTCGGGTTCAGCTCCGGCTGTCCCATATTGACGCAAACGGTTTCAACCTCGCCCTTGTCGTTGAGGTTGAGATTTAAGATTTTAATTCCCGCGAGAGTCTCAAGCGTTACCGTTGTTTTATCTGTAAGACCCCTGTCATGTACGTACTTTCCGACGCATCGCGTAGCGTTTCCGCACATTTCAGCCTGCGTTCCGTCGCTGTTGTACATATCCATACGAAAGTCCGCAACGTCCGAGGGACATATCAAAACAAGTCCGTCGGAACCGATTCCGAAATGTCTGTCTGAAACCAATTTAGCGGTAGCGTTTATATCCTCTACCTTTTCGCTGAAACAATTTACATATATGTAATCATTTCCGGCTCCGTGCATTTTTGTAAAATTAAATGTCTGCATTTCATTCTCCTTTTAAATTCCCAATATCATTCTCGCCGTATCAATAAATTTTCCGCCCGTGTCCATACTTCGCTTCTGTATGAATCTATGTGCCTGCGCTTCCGTCATATGATAATGCTCCATAAGATACAGCTTTGCCTTATCGATTATTTTCTCCTCCTCGGGAGTACGGTTAGTTTTTCGTTTTCGCCGCTCTATGGTTCCCCAAAGCAGCTCTATCGAGGATAAAAGCGTTTGCCTGTTTATGGGGAGCGGCACTATAACAACCGCAGCCTTGCTTATCATCTCGCTTTGTTCGGATTTCACAATTGTCCTCAGCTTCTGACCCTCTCTTAAATCCTCGGCAACATCGTCCGCCACCGCATCCGGCAGCTTATATCCCATTATCACAAGAACCTCGTCAATATCCGCTATTATTCTCATAATTTCCGCGTGGGAATGACATACGGCAATCACATCAAAGCGGCTGCCCTCAAGCATTCTTTTTATCTTTTCGGCTGTACCATCCTTTGAAAAGGCAAGTACGACTCTCTCCATCGCAGCCCCTCCTTCTTTTCCGTAATAGACGCAGCTTAAGCTGCACCTGAAAAATCAAGCCGAAGCCCCGCGCCTTATACGGCGCGGGGAGTCCAATTCAGCTGTTTTAATATTGAATCAGATATTTCTCAAGTTCCCACTGATTTATGGTTTTACGATATTCATCATATTCCTGCTCTTTCGCTTCAAAGTATCGAGAAGCAAGATTTTCACCCAGTAAATCCTTAATAAACTCCGATTGCTTCGCTATTCTTACAGCCTCGTTAAGACTTATGGGAAACTTTTTAACTCCGAGAGCCTCACGCTCCTTATCTGTAAGATTGTAAACATTTACATCTATGCTCGGCGGCAGAGGAAGGTCGTCCTTAATTCCCTGTAATCCCGCCTTCAAACACGCCGCAAGTGCGAGATACGGGTTGGCTGTCGGGTCGGGCGAGCGAAGCTCAATTCTCGCGTGCTCTGGTCCTTTTGACGCAGGCACTCTTACAAGCAAACTCCTGTTTTTCTCCGACCACGAAATATAGCACGGCGCATCATATCCGGGCGTGAATCGCTTATATGAATTAACCGTCGGGTTTGTCAGGCACGACATATCCGGAGTGTACTTCAAAAGTCCCGAAGTAAAGCGGCGCGCCGTCTGAGAAAGCTTGGACGGATTTTCTTCATTGAAAAATACATTCTTGCCATCCTTCATAAGCGACATCGTAAGATGCATACCGCTTCCACATTCACCCTGAATCGGCTTTGGCATAAAGGTAGCGTGCAGTCCGTGACGCTTCGCGATTGTTTTTACAACCGCCCTGAAGGTGACTATTCTGTCGGCGGTGGTAAGTGCGTCGTCATATTTAAAAACAATCTCATGCTGTCCTTTAGCCGCCTCGTGGTGCGATGCCTTTATGCTGTATCCCATTTCCTCAAGCGTAAGGCATATATCACGGCGGCAGTTCTCTCCGTTATCTATCGGCGCAAGAGCAAAATATCCGGCTTCATCATGCGGCTCCGTTGTGGGATTTCCGCGTTCATCGGTATTGAATAAGAAAAATTCACATTCCGGTCCTACATAGAAGGTATATCCCATCTCCTCCGCTTCCTTAACAACATTCTTTAAAACATTGCGCGGGTCACATTCGAGCGTTGTTCCGTCCGGATTACGCACATCGCATATAAGTCTGGCAACCTTTCCCTGATGCGGACGCCACGGAAAAATCGTAAACGTTTCCAAATCCGGATAAAGGAATAAATCGCTGTCCTCAATATCCACAAATCCCTTAATGCAAGAGCCGTCAAACATACACTTGTTATCAAGCGCTTCTTCAATGTTTGAGGACGTTATCGCCATATTCCGCATATGACCGAGTATGTCTGTAAATTGCAGGCGGATAAAACGCACATCCTCTTCCTCAATTAAATTCAGTATATCCTGCTTAGTCACCATATCTTATTCCTCCTAAATAAAGATAAAAGGGTAC
>JAJBTG010000002.1 GCA_020860985.1 Oscillospiraceae bacterium | reverse complement strand
AGTAAGCAGAGAGCGTATTTGAGGAAGCTCGCGCATGATTTGGAGCCAATATTTCAGATTGGCAAGGACGGAATAAGCGGGCAGCTTATTGACGGACTGGATAAAGCGCTTGAAAAGAGAGAAATTATAAAGGTTCATATCCTCGAATCGGCGCTTTTGGAAACGAAAACGACGTGCAACGACCTCGCGGAAAAATTAAACGCGGAGCCGGTGCAGGCAATCGGAAATAAATTTATTCTCTACAGAATGTCCGAGGATGAAAAAAACAGGAAAATCGAGCTGCCGAGGAAATGAAAAGAATAGGAATAATGGGCGGCACATTTAATCCCGTGCATAACGCTCATCTGATGATAGCCGAAACGGCGCGCGGAGAATACAGCTTGGATAATATAATTTTTATAACAGGCGGAAACCCTCCGCATAAGCAGGGCACGCTTGACGCGCGGCATCGCTTTAATATGACGCGTATCGCGATAGACGGAAACGACGGCTTTTCCGATGATGATTTTGAGGTAAAGAACGATAAAAAGTCCTACAGCGTGAACACGCTTGAATATTTGAAAAGCAAATATCCCGAGGACGAGCTGTTTTTCATAATAGGCGAGGATTCCTTGGAGGATTTACCGAAATGGTATATGCCCGAAAAAATACTTTCAATGTGTTCGCTTTTGGTGTTTCCGAGAAAATCCCGCGAAAGCCTGACAGAAACGATAAATGAATTGCGGAAAAGATATAACACGGATATTTTTCCCATATCCGCTCCGGTAATCGGGCTGTCGTCAACGGATATAAGGGACAGAATACGTACCGGCAAAACGGTGCGCTATATGGTGCCCGATAAAGTAATTGAGTATATAAAGTTGCATGATTTGTACAAGGATTAACGTGAAAAATAAGCTGCGCATCTCACCATTATTCGGAGCTTGAAGTATAAACATACGACTGCGCTCCTCATAACGGCCCATTGATTTGCAAAGCAAATCAAAAGGCTTGCTTCTTTTCCACGTTATGATTTAAACCGCCGCAAGGCGGCGGAATGGAGATAGAAATATGAAAGAAAAGCTGAAAAAAACGCTCAGTCCAAAACGATATGCCCATTCGTTGGGCGTGGCGGACGAGGCGAAAAGACTTGCCTTAAAGTACGGCGCGGACGAGAAAAAAGCGTATACGGCGGGACTTTTACACGACTGTGCAAAGGGATATTCAACCGAGGAACAGATTGAGCTTTGCGAAAAATTGAATGTTCCGTTAGATGACGCGGCGCTGCAATGTCCTCCCGTGATCCACGGATTTTTAGGCAGTGTTATCGCAAAAACCGAATACGGCATAAACGATGAGGAAATTTTAAGCGCGATTAAATATCACACTGTGGGACGCGCGGGAATGTTCCTTTTGGAGAAAATCGTTTATATTGCCGATATGACCGAGGTAAACCGCGATTTTGACGGAGTGGAAAAGCTCAGAGAAACACTGGAGCGCGGCTTAAACGAGGCTTTAATGCTTTCCGTTGTGCAGCAGCTTAAGCTTCAGACAAAAAGACGGGGCGTAATTCACCCGAATATAATATATATGTGGAATGACTTGCTGAAGGAGAATGGAAATGCAAAATAAAAAGGTAGAAATAATCACAAAGGCTCTTGACGATAAAAAAGCGACCAATATAGAGGTGCTTGACGTTTCGGAGCAGACATCACTCGGCGATTATTTTATAGTCGCGTCATGTCAGTCAACGGTGCAGGTAAGGGCGTGCGTTGACGAGGTTGAGGAAAAAATGCAGGACGCCGGTTTTGCGGTAAACCACAAGGAGGGTTACCGCGGAGGAAGCTGGATACTGATGGATTACGGTGATATAATCGTGCACGTAATGCAGCAGGAGATGCGCGAGTTTTACGCGATTGAGCGGCTGTGGGACGATGCCGGCACGGCAACTGTGACAGAGGAAGAATAATATACAAAAGGAGTTTATATACCAATGGAAAGTTACAATTTTAAAGCCATCGAAAAAAAGTGGCAGGACAAGTGGGAGGAAGCGGGCGCGTTTCATGCCGAAACAAACAGCTTCAAACCCAAATACTTTGCGATGATAGAGTTCCCGTATCCGTCGGGAGCGGGTTTGCACGTAGGACACCCGAGGAGCTATACCGCGCTTGATATTATCGCGAGAAAGCGCCGTATGGAGGGATACAACGTGCTTTATCCGATAGGCTGGGACGCTTTCGGTCTGCCTACGGAGAATTTCGCGATAAAGAATAAGGTTCACCCGAAAATTGTTACCGAGAAAAATATTGCCAATTTCACGCGTCAGCTGAAAATGCTCGGTTTTTCATTCGACTGGTCAAGAGAGGTCAACACCACAGATCCGAATTATTATAAATGGACGCAGTGGATTTTCCTACAGCTTTTCAAGCACGGTCTTGCGTATAAGCAGGAGATGCCTATAAACTGGTGTACCGGCTGCAAGGTGGGACTTTCAAACGAAGAGGTTGTAAACGGCGTGTGCGAACGCTGCGGCAGCGAGGTTGTTCAGAAAAGAAAGAGCCAGTGGATGCTGAAAATCACGGAATACGCACAGCGACTCATTGACGACCTTGATGATGTTGATTACCTTGAAAAGATAAAAACTCAGCAGAAGAACTGGATAGGCAGGAGTGAGGGCGCGGAGGTTAAATTCAAGCTCTCCACGGACGATGAAATGGTTGTGTACACAACCCGCGCGGATACGCTGTTCGGCGCGACGTACACGGTTATGTCGCCGGAGCATCAGCTGATTGAAAAAATGAAGGACTCGATAACGAATTATGACGAGGTTCTCGCATATAAAGCGGCTGCGGCGAAGAAGTCCGAATTTGAGCGCACGGAGCTTGCAAAGGAAAAGACCGGCGTTACGCTTGAGGGCATTTACGCGGTAAATCCCGCGAACGGCGATAAGCTGCCGGTGTTCATTTCCGACTATGTTCTTGTAACATACGGCACGGGCGCTATTATGGCGGTTCCCGCGCACGACAGCCGCGACTGGGAGTTTGCGAAGAAATTCAATCTTCCGATTATAGAGGTTGTTTCGGACGGAAAGAATGTTCAGGAGGAGGCTTACACGGACGTTTATAAGGGCAATATGGTAAATTCCGGATTCCTTAACGGACTGCCCGTAAAGCAGGCGATTCCGACAATGATAGATTGGCTTGAAAAAGAGGGACTCGGCAAGAGAAAGGTAAACTTCAAGCTGCGCGACTGGGTATTTTCGCGTCAGCGTTACTGGGGCGAGCCTATTCCGCTGGTACACTGCGATAAGTGCGGTTGGGTAGCAATTCCGGAAAGCGAGCTGCCGCTTGAGCTGCCGGAGATTGAAACCTTTGAGCCGGGCGAGAACGGCGAATCGCCGCTTGCAAAGGCATATGACTGGATAGAAACAACCTGTCCCCACTGCGGCGGCAAGGCTCAGCGCGAAACCGACACAATGCCGCAATGGGCAGGTTCAAGCTGGTACTTCCTGAGATATATGGACCCGCATAATAACGATGCTTTAGCATCGAAAGAGGCACTTGAATACTGGTCGCCCGTTGACTGGTATAACGGCGGTATGGAGCATACAACGCTGCATCTGCTCTACTCTCGTTTCTGGCATAAATTCTTGTACGATATAGGCGTGGTTCCGACAAAGGAGCCGTATATGAAGCGCACTTCTCACGGTATGATTTTGGGCGAGAACAACGAGAAGATGTCAAAGTCAAGGGGAAATGTGGTAAATCCCGATGATGTTGTAAATGAGTTCGGCGCGGACGCGTTCAGAACATATGAAATGTTTATCGGAGCGTTTGACCAGTCAACGCCGTGGTCACAGCAGGGATTAAAGGGCTGCTACAAATTCCTTGAAAGAGTATGGAATTTGCAGTCAATCGTAAATGATTGTGAGGAATACAGCGCAGACCTTGAAAAGACAATGAACAAGGCTATAAAAAAGGTAAGCGAGGACTTCGAGAGAATGAAGTTTAATACGGCTATCGCAACGCTGATGAGCCTTGTAAATGATTTTTCGCGTAAAGGCTCCGTAACCAAGGGCGAGTATAAAACGCTTATCACGCTTTTAAATCCGATAGCGCCGCATATGACGGAGGAGCTTTGGCTGACATACGGAAACGGCGGTCTGCTTTCGCTTGAGCCGTGGCCGAAATTTGACGAGGAAAAGACCGTTGATGACGAGATTGAAATAGTGGTTCAGATAAACGGTAAAATCAAGGATAAGCTTATGATTCCGGCGGGACTTGATAAGGACGGCACGCAGGAGGCGGCTATGAACACCGATAAGATTAAGTCCCTTATCGAGGGCAAAAACGTCGTTAAGGTTATAGCCGTTCCGGGTAAGCTTGTTAATAT
>JAJBTG010000136.1:330-4373 GCA_020860985.1 Oscillospiraceae bacterium | reverse complement strand
GTTTAAGCGAGGATGAACGCGAATTTAACGAGTACCGATATAACCGCGAGATGAGTCAAAAAGAGATTGCCGAGCTTAAAAATACCTCACAGATGCAGGTTTCAAGATTTGAGCGCAGGCTGCTTAAGAAGCTGAAAAATTTGTATTTCAGAGATTAACGGATATGAACAAGCTCTTATCATTTTTCCCGTCGATAGGAGATTGTTTTAATTATTATTTGTGCCGATGCGGGGCGGCGGAAATGGAGATTATTATGATAACAGAGGCAAAGAGAGAATTTATCGAATTTATGATGGAGGCGGAGGTTTTGCGCTTCGGTGATTTTGTTACCAAGAGCGGACGGAATACGCCGTATTTTGTAAATACGGGCAATTTCAGAACGGGAAAGCAGATTGCTTTGCTCGGCAAATTCTATGCTGCGCTTGTAAAGGAGGAATGCGGCGAGGAATTTGACTGTATGTTCGGACCGGCGTATAAGGGTATTCCGCTCGCGACATCGACCGCGGCTGCGCTCTATAACGAATACGGAATCGACAAGCCGTATTTTTTCAACAGAAAGGAAGAAAAGGATCACGGCGAGGGCGGTTCTCTTATAGGATACAAGCCTAAGGACGGCGACAGAGTTATAATCATTGAGGACGTTATAACCGCCGGAACGGCAGTCCGTGAAACCATGCCGATTTTGGCAAGCGCGGCGGACGTTAAGGTTAAGGATATGTTCATTTCCGTCAACCGCTGCGAGTTCGGAAAGAATCCGGAAAAGACCACTGTAATGGAGGTTATGGAGGATTTTGGAATTAAGGTACACTCCATAATTACGGTTCGCGATATTTACGAATATCTCAAGGAGCAGGGCTCGGAATATATTACGAGGATGGAAGAGTATATGAGCAAATACTGCGTATTTTAAATTTAAGGAAAGCAGGTGGTAAAAATGAAACGAACGGTGAAATTTTTAATGCCTTTATTAATTATGATGCTTACAGCCGTGTATGCGCACGCATACGATACGGAAAATTTACCGGAAAGCATGACGATGTCAGAGGCGCTGGGTATTTTTGACGTATCGGATATTACCCGCGCAACCCTTTCGGAGCCGACGGATAACCGGTATATTGAGCTTACGCAGGAAGAAATCGATGAGTTTTACAATATGGCGGCTGATATAAAGCTGAACCGCACGATAAACGCTACGCCGTTTCGCGGAACGGCAGTGAATCTGTATACGGACAGCGGCGTTGTGAGCTATTATTTAAACTCCGGCGTACAGATAGGTATGTACGGAACGATTACATATATGTGCTATCAGGCGGACAGCGTTGATGCGGGCAGCCTGATGTATCTTGACCCGCTCTAAAAGGATGCCGAAACTCAGTATACCGGCGAAGCGATTCACGTTAACACGGATCTTGCTTTTCTGAAAATGCCGCAGGATAAATGGGCGCAGACGACCATATCGGATGCCGCCTCAAATTGTCTTGTCCCGTATGAGTTTGTCAACAGCTACGGCGATGATATAACGCGTGAGGAATTTTGTATTTTGCTCGGAAATGTGATTCGGGTGGCGGGAAATTACGCAACTCTTGAAGATTATATGAAAGCGCGCAGTCAAGCCTATCTTACAAATAATTTTTCCGACTGCTACGATGTCGATGAATCGGTGGATATTTTGTACGCGCTTGGAGTTGTAAACGGAAAAACAGAGGATTTGTTTGACCCGGACGGAATAATAACGCGTGAGGAGGCGGCGGCGCTTGTCTGCCGAACGGCGGAGCTGTTTATGTACATAGATACCGACGATGCGATTTATTACGACGACGCAAGAAACATTTCACAATGGGCGAGATATTTTGTCGCATGGGTTTCAAATAATTATATAATGAACGGTACCGACGGAAGCTTCCTTCCCCAGAAAACATATACCGTTCAAGAGGCAATTACAACTGTCAACAGACTGTATAAGGTTATTACAAAGTAAAAAGAAGCCGCGGCGTTCATAAACGCCGCGGCTTTTGCGTGTGTATTCAAGCTGTTGAAGTTTTCGGAACTGTCAGTCGTTCATATATTTTCGCTCAAATTCCTCAATCGAAACCGGCCCGCCGAAGAAATATCCCTGGATTTTGCTGTATCCGCTGTCGAGTAGGAAATCCGCTTGATTTTGGGTTTCGACTCCCTCGAAGATTACATCCTTGCGAAGCGCGACTACGAGGTCTGCAACCTGCTTAATATATGTTCTGCCCTCCTCGGAGTCGGATTTATCCATAAAACTTTTATCGATTTTTACGGTATCAACCGGAACCTCAAGCAGCATATCGAGGGATGAATATCCCGTTCCGAAATCGTCTATATCCACTTTAAAACCGCTTTTACGCAGTCTGTCGAGATATTTAAGTATTATGCTGTTATCCGATATTGTGCTTTCGGTAATTTCTATTTCTATGTATCTCTTATCAACGTCGTACTTTTCGGCAAGCTCGCATATGTTTTCAACAAAATCAGGATTATTCGTATGCTTGCGTGAGAAATTTACAGAAATCGGAAGCAGCTTTCTGCCCTCCTTTTTCCATTTTGCAAAGCATTGGAGCACCTGCTCATAGACGCAGAAATCAATATCGACTATATATCCGACCCGCTCCAGCAGCGGCACAAAGTCAATGGGACGAAGCATTGTTCCGTCCGGCTTCTGCCATCGTACAAGAGCCTCCGCGCCTATAATCTCGTTTTTTGTAAGAGAATACTTAGGCTGTAGATAGGTCTTGATTTCTCCGCTTTTAATAGCGTTATGCGTGCTGCCGATTATTTCAAATTCCTTATTTTTCTGTGCGTGCAACTCATCCGTGTAAACGGCGTATGATGCGTTTCTGTCGGTCTTTGCCTGTTTTCTGACTAAGTTTGCTTTCTCGATTCCCGATTGAATATCATCAACGTCCGGGCGAAGGAAGTAAATACCCATTGAAACGCGCAAATCGCTAACAGGAAATCTTGCTTTAAGCTGTCCGTTGATATAATCGCATATGGCTTGAGTGTTTTCAAGGATTGATTCCTCGTCGGGACACTCGCAGTAGGTAAGGAATTTATCGGCATTTACGCGGCAGGAAAGAAGATGATATTCCCGCAGCTTATCGGCGGTCATGGTAAGAATTTTATTTCCGTCCAAAAAACCGAAGTTTTCATTTATATACGCAAAGTTATTTATATCTATATATTTCAGCGCGCAGACGGAATCCTTTTTTGCGCGGGCATAATTTTTAGAGGCTTTGTTCATAAACGGAGGGAGCAGCATTAATCCGGTAAGAGAATCCACCGACAGCTTCTCGATGGTTTGTTTATCCTTGCGCGCGCTCTTGCTCATAGACAAAATCATCGCTATAAGGCTTGAAAGCTCATACAATGTTTTTTTCTCGTAGTCCGTCCACTGGCGGGCGTGCTTAAGGTCGCAGAAGGTTATGTAACCCATGAGCTTGGATTTATCGTATAAAAGACAGTTAATTGTCGCTTTTATGCCGTGCTCTTCAAAAAAGGCGCTGTCGTTTTCCGAAAATCCTACGCCGGTATCATCAATCACCATAAAGCCGTGTCGGTCAAAACCCTTCATAAAACCGTCCCATTCCGTGTAAATCCAACCGGAATTGCCGGTGCTTTGAACCCCGTCCTTTTCCGTCCAAAGGTATTTCTCAATCATCATTCCTTTTTCAACATTGTATTCGTTGATTAGGATTCTGTCAATATTATATCTGAGTCCCGTTATTTCAAGCAGCAGGCTCACAGAGCTTCTGACATCAATTGAATGTGAAAGCAAGGTGGAGGCGAACGCCAAAAATTCATGGTCGTAATCATAGTCGGGAATATGCGCGTCTATATTTACGGGCCGGATATCCTCCAATGAGTCCGCGTAATCAAGCTTGTCGATATGCATTTGGCGGGCGGAGGCAAGCGCCTTTCCGGTTTTGTCAATCATATCGTCCAAATCCGAAAAGCGTCCGAACGCAACGCCCATTCTGCAAATCGCGGAAATTCTTTTATTGTCCGTTTCACCGACATAG
>JAJBTG010000136.1:0-320 GCA_020860985.1 Oscillospiraceae bacterium | reverse complement strand
CGTTTTTCAAATCATCCGTTATATCGGAATTTAAAGAGCAAACGAAAAATGACGACGCTCCGACTCTTTCGATAACAGCATCGTACTTTTTTGCAATGGTTAAAAGCTTAAAAGAAATAATCTCCATTGCCGAATTTACAAACACCGTTCCGAAAGTATTTACAAGGTGATTGTAGTTATCAACTTCTATAAGAGCAGCCAGATGTTCACAATTTTCTTCTTTCAATAAGTTATCAATTTTTTTGCGAATATTATCAGAGAAATCAATCTTCATACAAAAGTCTCCATTATTCATCCTAACCCCTGTCTTTGTATATATT
>JAJBTG010000005.1 GCA_020860985.1 Oscillospiraceae bacterium | reverse complement strand
ATTTCAATTCTCGTTATAAAATAATAACATATATAAATGGAACTCCCGAATTATGATTTTCCTTGTTTTGCGTAATTCGGGAGTTTTTCATGATTTAAGGAGAAATTGACGCGGAAAAACCGCGTTGATTAATCCTGCAATCTGCGCGCCTTAAAGGCGTGCGCGGACAGAATCGACGCTCCGTATGCCCGCAGCAGAGAGCGTTTGGATTCTTACAATATTTTTGTGGGCGGAAAGGCATGGATATTACAATGAATGGATTAGAAACATTTGCTCCGATTGCGGTGTTTGCCTGCGCACTGATAGCGTTGGGATTTGCCGCATACCAATTTTTTTCGGTTAAGAAAAAACCCGAGGGCACGGACACAATGAAGGCGATAGGCGCGAAAATCCGAAAGGGCGCTATGGCGTATTTAAAGCGTCAGTACAGAACTGTAGGTATTTTCTTTGCAATCATGTTTGTTATACTTCTTATTCTCGCGTTCACGGGATTTTTAACACCGTTTGTACCGTTCGCCTTTTTATCGGGCGGATTTTTCTCGGGACTTTCGGGATTTATCGGCATGAAAATCGCGACATACGCAAATACAAGAACGGCTAACGGCGCGCGCGAGGGACTAAACAAGGGACTTAAAATTGCGTTTGCGTCCGGTTCCGTTATGGGACTTACGGTTGTAGGTCTTGGACTTTTCGACATAAGCGCATGGTTTATGATTTTGAAATTCGGCTTTGAGCTTGATGTAAACGACATTATGGCGGCTATGCTGACGTTCGGAATGGGCGCAAGCTCAATGGCGCTGTTCGCGCGTGTGGGCGGCGGCATATTCACAAAAGCGGCTGACGTGGGAGCTGACCTTGTAGGTAAGGTTGAAGCGGGAATCCCCGAGGACGACCCGAGAAACCCGGCTTGTATCGCCGATAACGTAGGCGATAACGTGGGCGACGTTGCGGGTATGGGCGCCGACCTTTACGAATCATATGTAGGCTCGATAATTTCGTGCGGAGCGCTTGCTACGGCTGCCGGTCTTGGATTGAACGGCGTACTTGTTCCGATGATTATCGCCGCTATAGGAATCATTTCATCGATTATCGGTACGTTCTTCGTATCGACAAAGGAAAACGCAGACCAGAAATCGCTTTTGGGTTCGCTAAGACGCGGTACATATGCATCGGCTATTCTCTCGGCAATAGGCTCGGCAATATTGATATTCACATTACTGCCGGATAATTCAAACGTATTTTGGGCGGTAATTTCCGGACTTATAGCCGGAGTTTTGATAGGCTTCTTTACGGAGTATTACACATCGGATTCATACAAGCCGACAAGAAAGCTTGCGGCTTCTTCGGAAACCGGTTCGGCTACGATTATAATCGACGGTATAGCGCTCGGTATGCGCTCAACCGCTATCCCCGTAATTATTATAGGTATATCGGTAATCGTCAGCTACTTTACCGCTGGCGGCATTTCAAGCTTTTCAAACGGTCTTTACGGCGTAGGTCTTTCGGCGGTAGGTATGCTTTCAACATTGGGTATCACGCTTGCGACGGACGCTTACGGTCCCGTTGCGGATAACGCGGGCGGTATCGCGGAAATGTCGGGACTTCCCGAGGTTGTACGTGAGAGAACGGACGCGCTTGACTCGCTCGGAAACACAACCGCCGCTACGGGCAAGGGCTTTGCGATAGGCTCGGCAGCTTTGACGGCGCTTGCGCTTATTGTTTCGTACACCGATAAGGTTACCGGTTTGGGAGCGGAGCTTGATTTATCCATCACAAATCCGGCGGTTCTTATAGGCTTATTCGTGGGCGCGATGCTTCCGTTCCTGTTCAGCGCTATGACAATGCAGGCTGTAGGCCGCGCGGCTCAGAAGATAGTTGTTGAGGTAAGACGACAGTTCAGAGAAATCAAGGGTCTTATGGAAGGTAAGGCTGACGCTGATTATGAAACCTGTGTGGATATTTGTACAAAATCCTCGCTTAAGGAAATGATTTTGCCGGCGGCTCTGGGAATACTTGCTCCGATAGTTGTGGGACTTATTCTCGGCGCGAACGGCGTAGTCGGAATGTTGGCGGGCGCGCTTGTTTCGGGATTTGTTCTCGCTATTATGATGGCGAACTCCGGCGGAAGCTGGGATAACGCCAAGAAGTATATCGAGGCAGGCAACTTCGGCGGCAAGGGCGGCGAAAATCATAAAGCTGCGGTTGTTGGCGACACCGTAGGCGATCCGTTCAAGGATACGTCCGGTCCGTCGGTCAACATCCTTATTAAGCTGCTCTCGATGGTTTCGATTGTATTTGCCGCTATTATAGTTTCATACGGCGGTTTGGGATTGTTCTAATCGGCTAAGCATGGTCTGCGGAGCTGCTGCATAATGATTGCGGCGGCTCCGTTTTAATATGCCGGCAAAACAAAATAAACTGCAAATTTACATATTTTTTTATTGCAGATAGGAAAAATATGTGATATAATGTTTAAAAAGCTTCTGATGGATGCTGCTCCCGAGGGAACAAGAGAGCGTTTTCGAATCCTATTAACAGGCGGCTTCCACAGATGACGAAAGGAGTACATACTATGAAATATTCAGCAGAAGTAGAAAATATGTGTCCTTTAGCAAAAGGCACATACCACGGTCCTGCTCCTATTCCTCAGGAAGGACAGTGGACACAGGCTAAGGAAATCAAAGATATTTCCGGTTTGACGCACGGTATAGGTTGGTGCGCGCCCCAGCAGGGTACCTGTAAGCTTACATTAAATGTTAAAGAGGGCATAATTCAGGAGGCTCTCGTTGAGACAGTAGGCTGCTCGGGCATGACGCATTCGGCGGCTATGGCGTCGGAAATCCTTATAGGCAAGACAATTCTTGAGGCTCTTAATACGGACCTTGTATGCGACGCTATTAACACGGCTATGAGAGAGCTTTTCCTACAGATTGTTTACGGACGTACACAGACGGCGTTCTCGGAGGACGGTCTGCCTATAGGCGCAGGTCTTGAGGATTTGGGTAAAGGTCTTCGTTCACAGGTTGGTACTACATATGCTACGCTTAAAAAGGGTCCGCGTTATTTGGAGCTTGCCGAAGGCTATATAACAAAAATCGCAATTGACGATAAGGATCAGATTATCGGTTATAAGTTTGTTCACCTCGGCAAAATGATGGAAATGATTGCTAAGGGTATGGATGCAAACGAAGCGCTTGAAAAAGCGAGCGGACAGTACGGCAGAGTTGATGATGCTGTTAAGCTAATCGACCCAAGACATGAATAATGGAGGTTACGGTAATGGCATTATTTGAAAGTTATGAAAGAAGAATAGATCAGATTAACGCCGAGCTTCAGAAGCATGGTATTTCCTCAATCGAAGAGGCAAAGCAGATTTGCGACGAGAAGGGCGTTGACGCGTACAATATAACAAAGGGGATTCAGCCGATATGCTTTGAGAATGCTTGCTGGGCTTACACTGTAGGCGCCGCTATCGCAATCAAGGACGGCGTTAAGACGGCGGCGGAGGCTGCCGAAAAAATCGGACTTGGCTTACAGTCATTCTGTATTCCCGGCTCGGTTGCCGACGACAGAAAGGTCGGTATCGGACACGGTAATCTCGGAGCTATGCTTTTAAGAGATGAAACAAAGTGCTTCGCATTCCTTGCGGGTCATGAATCATTCGCTGCGGCGGAGGGTGCAATCGGTCTTGCAAAGAGCGCGAATAAGGCTCGTAAAGAGGATTTAAGAGTAATCTTGAACGGTCTTGGAAAGGACGCGGCTAAGATTATTTCAAGAATTAACGGCTTTACCTATGTTCAGACAAAGTTTGATTATTACACAGGTGAGCTGACAGTCGTTGAGGAAATAGCTTATTCGGACGGCGAAAGAGCAAAGGTTCGTTGCTACGGTGCCGACGATGTCCGCGAGGGCGTTGCTATCATGCACAAGGAAGGCGTTGACGTATCGATTACCGGTAACTCAACCAACCCGACAAGATTCCAGCATCCTGTTGCGGGTACATATAAAAAGGAATGTATCGAGCAGGGCAAGAAGTATTTCTCGGTTGCCTCGGGCGGCGGTACGGGACGTACTCTTCATCCCGACAATATGGCGGCAGGTCCGGCTTCATACGGCATGACCGACACAATGGGCAGAATGCACTCCGACGCGCAGTTCGCGGGTTCATCCTCCGTTCCGGCTCACGTTGAAATGATGGGACTTATCGGCATGGGCAACAACCCGATGGTAGGCGCTACCGTTGCGGTTGCGGTTGCTGTTGAGGAAGCAATGAATAAGTAATATTGGCGGCGGTTGCCGCTGTTGAAAAGACACATCACAAATGATATAATCCCCTTAGAGTAGACACTTGAAATAACAAAAAGATTTCAAGAC
>JAJBTG010000179.1 GCA_020860985.1 Oscillospiraceae bacterium | reverse complement strand
GAGTATGATAATATGAAAGGACAGCTTATTCTGGAAAACGGAGAGCGTTTTACAGGAACTCTTTTCGGCGATATTAAAAACATCGTCGGCGAAGTCGTTTTTACAACGGGTATGACCGGCTATCAGGAAACCCTTACCGACCCCTCCTTCGCGGGTCAAATTGTAACAATGACTTTCCCCCTCATCGGTAACTACGGAATTAATTTGGAGGATATGGAGGCGGAGCATACAAACCTTAAGGCGTTTGTAGTCAGGGAAAAATGCGACCATCCCTCGAATTTCAGAAATGAAATGAACCTCGATGATTTCCTAAAAGCGCAGGGCGTTGTCGGTCTTGAGGGCGTTGATACGCGCGCTCTTACGCGCATTATCCGCGATTACGGAGTTATGAACGGAGTTATAATGCAGGGAGAGCCTACGGATGATGAAGTAAAGCTTCTTATGAATTCTATGGATAATTCCCATGTGATTATGGACACCACCACGGATCAGGTTTATACATTAAATAAAAACGGAAAACCCCATGTCGCTTTTATCGATATGGGCGCAAAGGACGGTATCCTGCGCGACCTGCAAAAGCGCGGCTGCAAAATCACCGTGTTCCCCGCGAATATTCCCCCGCAGCTAATCGAAGACGTCAATCCCGATATGATATTTATATCAAACGGCCCCGGTGACCCGCTTAACGCGCCCGGAACGGTTGATACGGTTAAGACGCTGATAGGAAAATACCCAATCTGCGGCATCTGCATGGGACACCAGATTATCGGACTTGCGCTGGGCTGCTCAACAAAAAAGCTTAAATTCGGACATCACGGCGGCAATCACCCCGTAAAGGATTTGAATACGGGAAACGTATATATAACAAGTCAAAACCACAATTACATTGTTTCCGATTATCCCGAATCCGTAGAGGAAACCTTTGTTAATGTGAACGATGGAACCTGCGAGGGCATACGTCACAAGGCTCTCCCGATTCAAAGCGTTCAGTTTCACCCCGAAGCCTCGCCGGGTCCTCTCGATACCGGCTGGCTGTTCGACAGATTTTTAAAGGAGGTAAAGTAAAATGCCTTTAGATAAAAGTATTAAAAAGGTTTTGGTTATAGGCTCAGGCCCTATTATAATCGGTCAGGCGGCGGAATTTGACTATTCCGGAACGCAGGCTTGTCAGGCAATCAAGGACGAGGGAATCGACGTAGTTCTTGTAAACTCAAATCCGGCTACCATTATGACCGACCGCGGCATGGCAACCCATACCTATATAGAGCCGCTGACCGTTGAATATCTCGAAAAAATTATCCGCGAGGAACGCCCCGATTCCGTAATCGCCGGAATGGGCGGTCAAACCGGACTTAACCTCGCGTGCGAGCTTCACGACAGAGGTGTTTTCGATAAATACAATATGAAGGTTATAGGAACCTCAATACCCTCAATCAAGGAGGGCGAGGACCGCGACAGCTTTAAACGTCTTATGGAACGCACAAACCAGCCGATTGCTCCGTCGGAAATTGTTACCGATGTGGAATCCGGTCTTGCCTTCGCGGAAAAAATCGGATACCCTGTAATTGTGCGCCCCGCATATACTCTCGGCGGCACGGGCGGCGGTATCGCGGAGGACGAGGAACAGCTTGTTACCATACTTTCACAAGGTCTGCACCTTTCAAGAGTCGGACAGGTTCTTCTTGAAAAATCAATAAAGGGCTGGAAAGAAATCGAGTTTGAGGTAATGCGCGACGGCGCGGGAAACTGCATAACAATATGCTCGATGGAAAATATCGACCCGGTAGGCGTTCACACCGGCGACTCCATAGTCGTTGCTCCGGCGCTGACGCTTGCCGATAAGGAATATCAAATGCTCAGAAAGGCAGCAATCGACATTATCAATTCCATTGAAATTAAGGGCGGCTGCAATGTTCAGTTTGCTCTCGACCCGCACAGCTTCAATTACGCGGTTATCGAAATCAATCCGCGTGTAAGCCGTTCATCGGCGCTCGCTTCAAAGGCTACCGGCTATCCGATTGCCAAGATAGCGGCAAAAATCGCATTGGGCTATAATCTTGACGAAATTAAAAACGCCGTCACCGGAAAAACATACGCTTGCTTTGAGCCGGCTATAGACTACATCGTAACAAAAATTCCAAAATGGCCGTTCGATAAATTCTTCGGCGCTAAGCGTAACCTCGGCACAAAGATGATGGCTACCGGTGAAATAATGGCGATAGGAAACACCCTTGAATCATCGCTTCTAAAGGGCGTGCGCTCACTTGAAATAAAGCAGTACACATTGGAACGCTCGTCGTCGAAAAAACGCTCCACGGTCGAATTAAAGCAGCGCGTAATAGTCCCCGACGATGAACGGCTATTCGATTTGGCGGAGCTTATCAGACGAAATTATAATATGGAAAAGCTCGCGGAAATCACGGGCATGGATCCGTTCTTTTTACAGAAAATCAAAAACATAGTCGATGCCGAGGAAGCCTTGAAGCAATACACGCTCGATGAAATTACCCCGGAAATGATGCGCCGTTATAAGAAGATGGGATTCTCGGATAAGGGTATCTCCGAATTAATCGGCTGCAAGGCGGACGAGGTTTACAAAAAGCGCGTTGAAATGAATATAACTCCGGTATATAAGATGGTGGATACCTGCGCCGGCGAATTTGAGGCGGTTTCTCCCTATTATTACTCCACCTATGACGAGGTTACGGAGTCGTTCCCCTCCGATAAAAAGAAGGTTATCGTTATCGGCTCGGGACCTATCAGAATCGGTCAAGGAATCGAATTTGACTACTGCTCCGTTCACAGCGTTCTCGCGCTTGAAGCGGCGGGAGTTGAAACAATTATAATAAACAACAACCCCGAAACCGTTTCCACTGACTTTGACACGTCCGATAAGCTGTACTTTGAGCCGCTTACCGAGGAGGACGTATACAATATAATCGAGCTTGAAAAGCCGGACGGCGTAATCCTCCAATTCGGAGGTCAGACGGCGATTAAGCTTGCCAACTTCTTAGCCGAAATGAATGTTCCCGTACTCGGAACGCAGCCGAAATATATCGACGAAGCCGAGGACAGAGAAAAATTTGACGAAATGCTTGAAAAGCTCGATATAAAGCGCCCCAAGGGCAAGGCTGTATGGAGCGTTAAGGAGGGTATCGAGGAAGCGAATCGGCTTGAGTATCCCCTGCTCGTCCGTCCGTCATACGTTCTCGGCGGTCAGGGCATGGAGATTACAAGAAACGAAATCGATTTGGTTCGCTACCTGACGGACGCGTTTATAAAGGACAGCAAAAATCCCGTCCTCATCGACCGTTACCTCGGCGGACGCGAGCTGGAGGTTGACGCTATTTGCGACGGCACGGACGTGCTTATCCCCGGTATAATGGAGCATCTCGAACGCGCCGGCGTTCACAGTGGCGACTCGATTTCCATATACCCGCCGCAGCATCTCTCGGACGAGATTATAGAAAAAATAAAGGACGTTACATACAGGATAGCTATCGAGCTTAAGGTTATCGGTATGATTAACATTCAATTTATCGAATTTAAGAACGAGCTTTACATTATCGAGGTCAACCCCCGTTCGAGCCGTACCGTGCCGTATATTACCAAGGTAACAAACGTGCCGGTTATTGACATCGCGACGAAAATCATGCTCGGTCATACATTAAAGGAAATGGGTTATTCTACGGGCATCGCCCCGATTACGAACACGGTGGCGATTAAGGTTCCGGTATTTTCAACCGAAAAGCTCCCGCGCGTTGAGGTAAGCCTCGGTCCCGAGATGCGTTCAACCGGCGAGGTTCTCGGCGTAGGAAAGAGCTTTATCGAAGCGATGTACAAGGGCTTTACCGCCGCGGGAACTACCATTCCCAAATCCGGCTCGACAATTCTTGTAACCGTACGCGACCTTGACAAAGAAAACTTCCTCCCGCTTGCGAAACGCTTTGCGGCGATGGACTGCAAGTTTATCGCGACAGCCGGAACCGCCAAGCTTCTGGAGGAGCATAATATTCCGGTTCAGGTTGCGAAAAAGATTTCAGACGGCGTTCCGAATGTGCTTGATGTAATCAGAAGCGGAATCGTAGATTTGATTATCGACATTCCCAAAAAGGGCAACGATATTCACTCGGACGGATTTAAAATCCGCCGTACCGCAACGGAGTGCTCCGTTTCGCTTATGACAAGCCTCGATACCGTAGGCGCGTTGGTGGACGTTATGGAAAAACAATACACCCCCGACAGCGTTCATATTATATCGCTGTCAGATATTAAATAAGTTAAAAAAATATATTGACGCGGAAAAATGTTTATGGTATACTGAATTACAGGTGATGGCACCCATAACAAAAAACGGAACAATTAAATATTTTACGGAAAGGGGACGACACA
>JAJBTG010000094.1 GCA_020860985.1 Oscillospiraceae bacterium | reverse complement strand
GGCGTTGGGAGTCCGCGCGCCGATTATGCTTATCGGCGGCATTTGCGTAACGCTCACTATGGATACCGGTCTTGCATCCGTTTTGTGCGTTGTCGCGCCGATTATGCTTGCGGTCGCCGTCGCAATATCATTAAAGGGCATTCCCCTATATGACAAGGTACAGCAAAGCGTGGACGATATTGTCCGCATTATGCGTGAGAACATAACCGGAATAAGGGTAGTCAAGGCGCTTTCAAAAGAGAATCACGAGCGCCGCCGTTTCGGCGCGGCCAATGAAACCATGACAAAGCGCGAGAGTAAGGCGGGCGTTGTAATGGCGCTTCCGGGACCGCTTGTAACGATGGCGCTGAATATCAGCCTGACGATTGTTGTGGTAATCGGAGCGATTCGCGTAAACAACGGCGTTACACAGCCGGGTGTTATTCTGGCGTTCCTTACATATTTTAATATGATACTGATGGGCGTAATGAGCTTAAACCGATTGTTTATGATGATGTCAAAGGCAAACGCCTCCTCAAAGCGTATAGCGGAGGTTATAAATCAACCGGAGGGCTTGGATATAATGCCCGCCGCGGACGGCTTATCCGACAAGGACGGATATATCGTTTTTGACAATGTATCGTTTAGATACGGCGAGGGCGGCGATGTACACAAGGATATAGAGCCGGCGCTCTCAAATATCAGCTTTCGCATAAAAAAAGGCGGCACTCTCGGAATAATCGGAGCCACCGGCTGCGGAAAAACCACGATTATAAATCTTCTGATGCGCTTTTACGACGCGTCAACGGGTCGCGTTTTTGTTGACGGAAAGGATGTTCGCGCTTACGACAAAAATGAGCTTCGGCGAAAATTCGGAACGGTATTTCAAAACGACGTTGTTTTTGCGGATACGCTTGCCGAAAACATCGAATTCGGGCGCGGAGTTGACGAGGCGGGTATTCGCGCCGCGGCGGAAAACGCGCAAGCGCGGGAATTTATCGAAAGATATGAAGATACATATAACCATGTAGCGGCGATTCACGGCGCCGACCTTTCCGGCGGACAGCGGCAGAGAGTGCTTATAGCACGCGCTCTTGCGGCGAATCCCGATATTCTTATTCTTGACGACGCTTCAAGCGCGCTGGATTACAGGACGGACGCGGAGCTCAGACGCGTCATAAACGAAAAATACAAAAATACCACTGTTATCGTCATAGCACAGCGCGTCAGCTCGATTATGAATATGGACGATATTATAATGCTCGATGAGGGAAGGGTTATCGGTCACGGCACCCACGAGGAGCTTCTGAGAGATTGCCTGCAGTACAGCGAGATTTACAATACACAAATGGGAGAGGAAGTGTAAAGCATGAATATTACGGTTATGAAAAAGCCGAAGGACACAAGCGGCACCCTTCGCCGTGTTTTAAAGTATCTTTCGGAGTATAAATGGATATTTTTATTGATAATTATACTTTGCCTTGTTTCAAATATTCTGTCGCTTTTGGGTCCGAGCCTTGCCGGCTCAGCGATTAATGAAACGGCAGCGGGCGTTGGAAAGGTAAATTTCGAGAACGTGTTTTACTTTGCCAAGCGTATGCTCATATGCTATGTAAGCGCGTCGGTTATAACGATTGCGATTAATGTTATAATGATGTACGTAAGCAAATTTATAGCGCGGAAAATGAGAAAGGACGTTTTTGACAAGCTGATGCGTATTCCCGTCGGATATTTCGACCGCAACCAATCCGGCGATATAATAAGCCGCGTGAGCTATGACATAGACGTTATTTCCACCTGTATCGCCACGGATATGGTGTCCATTCTGACATCCGCGGTCACGGTAATCGGCTCATTCGCGATGATGCTGTATATCTCCCCTATCATGTCGGTAGTGGTGGTTGTAACAATTCCCGTGTCCGTCGCGTACACCCTGTATATGCGGAAGAAAACACAGCCGCGCTACAGCCGCCGCTCCGTAAAATACGGAGCCATGAACGGATTCGTTGAGGAAATGTTTACGGGACAAAAAAGTATTCAGGCATACGCCTATGAAGATAAGGTTTGCGGCAGATTTGCCAAGGTAAATCAAGACGCGGCGGACGCCTATTATCAAGCGGACTACTACGGCACCACCGTAGGTCCCACAATGGGTTCGATAAATAATATGTCGCTCGCGCTGATTGCGATACTCGGCTGTGTGCTTTACATGGCGGGCGGCGTGACGTTGGGACAAATATCCTCGTTCGTGTTGTATTCGCGAAAATTCTCCGGACCGATAAACGAAATCGCCAATATTATAAATGAAATATTCTCGGCTCTTGCCGCGGCGGAACGCGTTTTCCGTCTGCTTGACGAGGCGGAGGAAGCGGCGGATCGCATGAATGCGAGAGCGCTTTGTGATGTTAAGGGCGACGTGGATTTAAAGCACGTAAGCTTCGGCTATGAACCCGGAAAAATCATCCTGAACGACTTGAACCTCCAATCCGACGCGGGAAAGCTGATAGCCATTGTCGGTCCCACCGGCGCAGGCAAAACCACAATCATCAATTTGCTTATGCGGTTCTATGATGTGAACGGCGGCTCAATCAGCGTGGACGGCACGGACATTCACGATTATACCCGCTCTACGCTTAGGGGCGCTTACGCTATGGTTTTGCAGGATACCTGGGTGTTCCGCGGCACGATATTTGAAAACATCGCCTACGGCAAGGAAAACGCGACGCGTGAAGAAGTCGAAGCCGCCGCCAAAGCCGCTCATATACACCCGTTCATTATGCGGCTCCCGAACGGCTACGATACGGTCATAAGCGAGGACGGCGGAAATATATCAAAGGGTCAAAAGCAGCTTTTGACAATCGCGCGGGCGATGCTCTACGACTGCAAAATGCTTATACTTGACGAGGCAACCTCAAACGTCGATACGGGAACCGAGCGCGAAATACAGGCGGCAATGCGCCGTCTTATGAGCAACAAGACCTGCTTCGTCATAGCGCACAGACTTTCCACAATCCGTCACGCCGACAGGATATTGGTGGTAAACCACGGTGATGTCATAGAACAGGGCACCCACGAAAGCCTTATTAAAAAGGTCGTGTTTTACTATAATCTATACACCGCGCAGTTTGAATAAAAATATCCGCAAAATCTAAAACGGAGATAAATATATAAGCGGGGTTCGGCATAAAAATAATGCGGTACGCATTTTTCCCGACGGGATATTCTCGCGCACTTTTAGCTTTTACGGTCAATGTACGTTTTACTATGTATGCAAAAGCATTTGCATATGAGGTATCCCGTCAAGCGTAAACTCCGCGGATGACTGTTCAAATCCCGCCTTCTCGTAAAAGCCTTTGGCGTAGGTTTGCGCTTCAATCCTTATCGTTTCAGCACCCAGCTTCTCCTTTGCCAGCTTTATTCCCTCCGCGAGAATTTTACCTCCAAGCCCGCAGCCGCGCTTTACGGTCAGAACTCTGCCTATAGACACCTCGTCAAACGAAACTCCTCTGTCCACAACGCGCAAATATGCCGCTATTGAATCCTCATCCTTAAAAAACATATGGTAGGAATTTTTATCCTTATCATCCAGCTCCCTGTACGGGTAGTTCTGCTCGACTACAAAAATGTCCACTCGAGCTTTGATTATCTCATACAGCTCCTCTACAGTAAGCTCCTTGAATTTCTTTATAATAAGCTCCATTTTTCTTTCACCTCCATGCTTTAATTATAGCATGAATATGTATAATTTGGCAAGATTATTATTCCGCCGGAACGCTTATTTGTCCCGCGCCATAATAGCTCGGAACGCCGCCTGTAATAATGCTGTCTATCACCGGAACGTCGGTATTTACGGTTTCGGTTTCATTGAGCATATATCCCGCGTAATTCATCTGCACGTCAACATTTATCGCCATCGTATGTCTTACCTGATTTATCCCCGCCGATTCAAAGCTTTCCGTATAATTCGTATTCACAATGGGAGCCGGATAAATCGAAATAGGGATTTTCGGACCGACTCCCGAAAGCAGTGCAATTCCCGATGCGCTCAATAGCGGTACAAGAATTTTGGTGTCGCATTGTGCGGCAATATCATTTTGAATTTTTACCGTAAGCTCGGATTTAAGCTTATTGATTGTAACCGTATCCGCTTCGACGGTGGTTATCGAGCCGTTTTCATGCACTTTTGCGGTTTCGGAATATTCGCCGCTTGCGAGCGTTTCATTGACCGCGTTTTCAATCACGTCCGTAACCATGGTATTCGCGAACGAATGAGCCTGGGATACAAACGCGGGCATCATGCGCCGAGCGATTGCCGAGGCAAATACAGCTATAGCGAGCGCAAGCAATAATACTATTATCCATCCCCTTACGGGGAGTCTTTTTTTTATTCCCAGCCTCATAAAATTCACCTCCGCATTTCCCTATAT
>JAJBTG010000173.1 GCA_020860985.1 Oscillospiraceae bacterium | reverse complement strand
GTATATCATCAAGCTCTATATCCTCTCCGCTCTCACGTAATGTGTCGAGAACGGTTTTTTGTGCCAGTCCTCCGAGGAGCAGTCGTGTGGAATCCGCCTTTGGATCACATCCGACAACCATTACCTTTTTCCCTCTTTCCACAAGTCCCGCCGTAAGATTTTGAGTGGTTGTGGATTTTCCGATTCCGCCTTTTCCGTAGATTGCTATTTGTCTGATTTCTTTAGCCATTTTTATTTTCACCTTTCATTTTAATATTTGTTTTGATGTGAGCATAAATTTAAATGCCGCCGTAAAATTTTTAGCCGTGTGAAAACGTATCCTTATGACTGATACGTTTAAGATATATTTGGTCACCGTAATCCTTTTCACCCGGCACACCGATTGCATCGGCGCGGCATCTTTGACAATGCCTGAAAACGTCTATGTATTTTTGCGCCTTTAATCTCGCTTTTTCGATTTGTTCGCAAGTAGGCTCGGGATAATCTTTGAGCCTGTTCTGCGGAATAAGCGGGATTATGTTATAGATGGACGCTCCTGCTTCTTTAACCGTTTTTGCAATTTCTTCTATGTGCTCATCATTTATTCCTATTACAAGTACGGTATTTACTTTTATTGTAATACCCGCGACACTTACCTTTCTTATCCCTTCAAGCTGATTTTTTATAAGTATTTCAGCGGACTCAATCCCTGTATAGTGTTTGCCGTGCCATAAAATGCCGCCGTTAAGCTTTGCTTCTATTTCGGGATTTACGGCATTAACGGTAACAGTAAGAGAATCAATATCCGCGTTAATCACCTCATCCGCTTTTTCCGAAAGCATCAGCCCGTTTGTACTCATACATTTCACCAAATCGGGATATTCTTTTTTTATAAGATTAAAAGTTTCAAGCGCATAATCCGATGCCAATGTATCACCGGGACCTGCGATACCTGCAACCTTTATATTGGGACAAAGCTCCAGTGATTTCTTTATCACATCTATCGCTTCCTCCGGCTTTATAACCGTTGATGCAACGCCCGGACGATTTTCATAATCGTTTATACGGCGGTCGCAAAAGAGGCACTCTATGTTGCAGGTCGGACTTATGGGGAGGTGTATTCTTCCTGTTGTGCCTTTTTTGCCCCGCGCGTAGCAAGGATGTTTTTCTGTCAGTTCTTCGTAGGAAATTGCCATTTGTCCGCCTCCCAAAGTTTGTCATTGATTATCTTTTCTATCACCGATTCAATCATAAACGGTGCCTCATATACATTAAACCCTCTTCTCTCAAGCTGGAATGACGCGTCATTTCCGATTTTCGCTACAAGAATTGCGTGGACATCTTCCAAAGCCTTCGCCGTCTTGTCAAATGAAGAATCATGATGAAAATGTCCTTTGCATACCCTTTCAACATCTCTTGTTTCTACAAAACTGTATGAGAGAGCGTCCGCGTCAATATCTACAATATGAAATTTTTCCGCGTGACCGAAATGCTGATTTACCACGATACCGTCGGTAGATGCTATCGCTATTCTGTATTTCATGTTTATCACCTCGTTATTTTCCGCCTACCGCCGCTGAATATATTCTTTCAAGCAGTGTAAACGCACCGCGATAACCAATATAGGTTTTGTTTATAGTAACCTCTTCCGTTGTCGGCGGCCCGATTTCTATTAGCAATGCGCCTTTTTCCCTCGCTGCCTCCGCTTCCCATGTTGTGCCGAGAATAAGAGGAACTCCCGTGCCGAAATCGGTTTTTTTAATTGCTTTTTCAACAAGGTATCCGTCCTCGATAAATTCAGGCTCAACCGAAACGTCTTCCGCAAGGTTATGGAACCGCTCTGTGATGATTTCACGGTATTTTTCGGGCGGATTATCGGTTATAATCTGTTTCACAGGTATCATTCCGATTTGTGATGTAAGAAACTTACTGTATGCGAGTGTATACGCGCTGTCACCCACAACCGCAAATTGTGATGGAAGTCCGAACCAATATTCAGAGAAAAACTCCGCAAAATGCTCAAGGAAATAGTAGTACAGCTGCGATTCCTCTTTGATAAACGCTTCCGATTTTCTTTTTTTAATCCCCGCAAATTCCACGACTTGACGAATAAACGCGGTCGTTGCTTCTTCGCCTATGGGTATTTCCGGTATATGCAGATACGGCTGATTGTATTTTCTTTCAAGCAGCTTTGCGGTTTTTAAGCCTACCCACGGAGACAGCACCAAATTGAACTGTGCCTTAGGGATATTTTTCCATTCCTTGACCCCGCCGTTTTGCGGTCCGAACAGCACATTTACTTTCAGTCCCGATGCTCTTAATATGCGGACTATTTCAAGATAATCTCCGCGCCAATTTTGGTTGAAATACGGAACATCAAACCAAAGATTTATAAGTCCTTGTTCTTTTTCGCCGTCATAGTCCCCTACATATTGGTTGATTATAGATTCTATAACTATTTCATGACCTGTGAGATTTGTACCCTTAAAGCCTGCCGTTTCCGCATGGACAATGGGGAAACCCTGCTCTTGGTATCTGCGGACAATGCTTTCCACATTGTCGCCTATAAGCTCACCCGAGCATCCGGTCAGTACAACAAAAAGGTCGCCTTTCATTACCGCGAGTGAAGACTTAATAAGCTCATCCAGTTTTTTCTCGCCGCCAAACACTATATCATTTTCGCCGACATTTGCACTCGGAACATTGCCTCCGCCCGCACCTATTGAGCCTTGAAAGCCGTTGTCAAAACTGATAAAGAAAAATTGTTTATACATACATCCGGGACCGCAGTTTGCGATTGCAACCGTATCCTTTATTCCCAAAGCCGTGTACGCTGCGGCAACCGCACAGCCGTAATGCGGATGCACAATAGTTCCGCTCTTCTTTTTTTCTGCCATTTTTTATTTTCCTGCCTTTCTTTTTAATGCTTTATCCAAAATCTCAGGGTTTTTGGAAAGTATAAACGGATCCTTCTGAGACTGCCACCATTTGGAATACGGTGACTCAACGTGCCGCTGAAGAACCTTATTGAATCGCTTCCTTGCAAGAATATCAAGCAAAATCTCGCCTGTTCTGATCATGCCGTCATAACCCACAGGTATGTGCTCATCACCCATAGCGAGAGCGGGTATGCCAAGCTTAGCCGCCTCAGGCGCAAGTCCCTGATGCCTTATTATTACAAAATCCGTTTCAACCCTGTTGAACACCTGCGGTAGCTGATATGCTTGAGTTTTACTTACCGTAAAATGCGGAATATCTCCGTAGTTATCCACCAGATGCTTGAGTGTATTCTGATGCTCCGCGCCGCTGTCGTATACGGGATCGTGATGGAATACTATCGAGCCTTGAACCTCTATTCCGAGCTCGCGCAGCACCGATATAAGTCCGTGTGAATAAGCGGAACCCGTCATAACAAAACCCTTAACACCTTTGAACTTTTCGCGCAGCTCAAGAATTTTCGGCATAACTCTTTCGTGTTCCGATTTTATGTATGCCTCTGTTTCATCCTCTTTTCCCACAACTTTAGCTATAGCCCTAAACCATTCGTCTGTTGCCGCAAAACCATAAGGCTGCGGCGCGTCTATTTGCGGAACACCGAAATGCTGTTCAAGCACGGTTGCCATATAAGAGCCTAAGGTGTGGCAAAATGTTGCCGTCGCGGCTGCCTCTGAAGCCTGTGCAAGCTCATCGTAGCTTGCGGTATCAATCATATAATTTACCTTTAACCCCAAAGGCTTAAGCATATCCGTAAAGTAGTTGGAACCCCAAAGAGCAACTATGTTTATAAGGTCGTTTCTTTTTTTCGGATTTCGTTTTACTATTTTCTGAGCAACTCCGTGCTGCGATATATCAAATCCGGTGCTCCAATGCTTTGAGCGGAAGCCCTCGCAGTGCAGAGGCACAACAGGCACACCCACCTCTGGTTCCATTTCATCGGCGATACTGTCAATGTCCTCGCCGATAATCGCGGTCGAGCAGCTCATTGATATAAAAATCGCTTTGGGATTAAAACGCTCTTTAACCTCTCTTATTGTTTGGCGAAGCTTGTCGCTTGCGCCGAACACCATATCTCTCTCAAGCAAATTTGTACAAAATATTTGCAAGCTTTGTAGGGGTTTGCCGCGTCGTCCCAGTCCCATCTTAAAAGCAAGATTAAACCACGCGTTGTCCGCCGCGCACCCTATTGGTGAGTGCTGTATCAATATGCAGTCCGTCAAATTGCCAATCTGACATTCCACGATGGCGTTTGCGCACATGGTTTGCTGAGTGAACGGAGTATTCAACTCACAAAGGCGGCATGCTTTGCTTCCGTTTCCGGCACAGCACGCATTTTTTTCCGTCCTGCTCAAATTCGATCCGCGATGTGTCGCTTATCTTTTGTCATAATTCGATGCTCGGACACTGTCGGATGCCGCGCCGCCCCATGCTATAATGG
>JAJBTG010000133.1 GCA_020860985.1 Oscillospiraceae bacterium | reverse complement strand
GTACTTTAAAGCTGAATTTTTTGCGATTATTGCGGTTGACTGAAGTTGCTTTATATGCTATAATATATTGGGAAATGAGGTAAAAAGATGAAAAAGCAGAAATTTATAAGAGAAAATTTTGGTATTTCCGACGGGGTTTTAAACCTTGTCGACCTTTCCGAAAAAAAATTGCTTGTGCAATTCAAGCGCGTAGAGGAAATCGCGGAGATAAATCAGCTCCGCGTAATGAAAGCGTTTTCGGATAACAGAGGTTCGGCATCACACTTTGCCGCGACAACCGGTTACGGCTACGACGACATCGGGCGCGATATGCTCGATAAGGGCTACGCTCCGATTTTCGGCGCGGAGGACGCGCGTGTGCGTCATAATTTCATATCGGGAACACACACGATTTCAAGGGCGCTTTACGCCGTTTTACGACCGAGCGATATACTTGTTTCGATTACGGGAAAGCCGTATGATACTCTTGAGGAGGTTATCGGAATTTCGGGAGAGGACGGAAACGGTTCGCTAAAGGACTTCGGAGTTCGCTATATGGAAATCCCGCTTAAAAGCAACGGAAGTCCGAATCTGGAGGAAATCAAATTCACGCTGACACATACTAACGTAAAGGCTGTTACCATTCAGCGGTCAAAGGGCTACGGCTGGCGCCCGACCTACAGCGCAAAAGAAATAGGCGAGCTGATAGAATTTGTCAAGGAGCTGTCGCCGGAAACTATTTGCATTGTCGATAATTGCTACGGTGAATTTGTCGAAACGGAGGAGCCGACCGCATACGGTGCGGATTTGGCGGCGGGTTCGCTTATAAAAAACCCCGGAGGAGGCTTAGCTCCGACAGGCGGATATATAGCCGGAAAGAAGAAATATATAGAGCTTTGCGCGTATCGCTTGACGTCCGTTGGAATAGGCAAGGAATGCGGCGCGTCGCTCGGATTTAACCGGCAGATGTATCAGGGGCTGTTTCTCGCTCCGCACGTTGTCGCGCAAGCGATTAAATCAGCCGCCTTGTGCGCGGAGGTATTTGAAAATCTCGGCTTTGAGGTAAGTCCGGAGCCGAACGCGATTCGGCATGATATAATACAGTCTGTAAAATTCGGGGACCCCGAAAAGGTTATAGCGTTTTGCCGAGGCATACAAAAGGGCGCGCCGGTTGACAGCTTTGTAATGCCGGAGCCGTGGGATATGCCGGGGTATCAGGATCAGGTAATAATGGCGGCGGGCGCTTTTGTGCAGGGAGCGTCGATTGAACTGTCGGCGGATGCCCCGATTAAGCCTCCGTATATTGCATATATGCAGGGCGGCTTGACATATGAGTCGGCGAAGCTCGGAATAATGATGGCGGCGGAAAATATAATGAAGCTATAGGGAGATAAAAAGATGAGTCTTAATACAAAGCAAAGTGTAAGATGTCCCCAATGCGGACAAATGAGCGATATTACGGTTTGGGATTCCATTACCGTAAAGGACAGTCCGGATTTAAAAGCGGATTTGCTTGCGGGAAAGGCGAATATATTTCATTGCCCGTCATGCTCGTACACCGCGCTTATGCCGAATCCGCTTCTGTATCATGATGAGGAAAAGCGGCTTATGATTTCATTTTCACCGTGCGGGGACGGCGCGGACGCGCAGCGTCTGTTTACCGATATTTGCGAAACATCGCGTAAATCGGGAGAGCTTAAGCAGTTTGAGGGTTATAATTTGAGATTTATTTCCGACTATAATGAGCTGCTTGAGAAGATACTTATATTCGATAATGATATGAACGATAAGGCGGTCGAGGTTATCAAGCTGATGATTTTGACGCAGGAGCCGGAAAAGGTGCAGAATAGAATTTGCCGATTCGGTAAAGCGGAGAACGGCAATATCGAGTTCATGGTTCAGGACAGGGAAGAGGGGCAGATTTATACATCGAATGTGCCGATTGAAACCTACAATATTATATGGACTCAGCTGCGCGAAACGGGCGTTAAGCCTTACAGCTTTAACTGGGAAATGGTAAACGCTGATTACGCGGCAAGACTGCTGAACGGATTTAACAATTAAATAGCACTCAGCGCATGAAATCAGGCTGCCCGCTTTTTGTGTGCGGACTTTTACCTGATTCTCCGGCGGGAACATAATATTCTGCCGGTGCCGACGGACTTTGCCCGCGATTGGAACGGGAATAATCTCTTATCATTTCTACCCTGCCGATAAGAGATTATTTGATTACTGAATTTGCCGACGCAGGGCGGCGGAATGGAGGTTATTATGGCTACTTGGGTTGTACATTTAAGAATGGCCGATTGTTTTCTTGACAGAATAGACAATATAAATTTTGCCGAATTTGTTGCCGGAAACGTGGCTCCGGACTGCGGCTACGGCAAAAAGGACAGTATAGGCGAGTTTACCCTGCCGCCGTGCGTTACGCATTGGACGCCGACGGGCAGCAAAAAGGATTGCAGATATAAGGATTTCTATGCCGAATATTTAAAGGACAAACCGAAAGATGACGCGTATTGGTTCTACCTCGGATATTATGTTCATCTGCTGACGGATATAATGTGGTCGTCGACAATATATATGCCTACTCGGATTACATATGCGGAGGAATATGCGAGGGACCCTGAATTTTTGAAGCAAATAAAGGTTGACTGGAATGATTTGGATTTTAAATATGTCCGTGATAATCCCGAGTTTCGCACTCTTGAAATTTTGGCGAATAAGGGTGAGGTTAGGGATTATCTTCCGTATTATGAGAAAAATCAGCTTACGATACAAACCGCTTATATTGTAAGATATTATCGTGATAATATGAATAAATCCAATCTTGACCGCGAATATACCTATCTTTCCATGGAAAAGGTGGACGAATTTATCGAGAGCGCGGGGGATGTAATCGAGATGGATTTGCGCGGGAAAGGACTGATGTAAGTTAAATATTTCTTGAGTTAAGGCGGGTGTAGTGGATGATAAATGGAAAAGTGAAAATCGCCGCAGAATGAACGAGGCGGCTTATTCGAGCGACCGTGCGTACCGCCCCTGCGGGTGGTACGCATAGTCCCATACGAAACGGCACGCACATCCGTAAATAAAACCTACCGAGCAGAAGTCTTTTTCTGCTTTTTCTTATTTTTCCTGCACGGCATATGGCAGCCGGGATAGAGATGTCCCACTTCGATTTCAAAGCATTCTTCTATCTCGTCAAGACTGATTAGGCTGTAATCGTCCATTATTCTCAAAAGCGCCGCCGCGCAGGCATAAGCGTCGTCATAGGTGTGGTGGTGTGAAAATTTAATTCCGAGCGCGTCGCAGAGATTATTCAGCTTGTGGCTTGGCAGCTCGGGATACACCTTTTGCGAAAGCTTGACGGTGCATATATAATCAAATGTCGGATACGGGATACCGAAATAATCCAGCGTTGCGCATAGCGCGCCAACATCGAAGCTTGCATTGTGCGCAACAATCGTTTTCCCCTCAAGGTACGGACGCACCCTGTCCCAGTATATATCGAATGTCGGCTTATCCGCGACCATGTCCGGAGTAATACCGTGTATTTTTATATTGTAATCATGAAATTCAAAGGGAACCGGTTTGATTAGGATTTCCTTTCTGTCCGATATTTCACTGTTTTCAACAACACAAATCCCCATACTGCAAAGACTTGTGAAATTTGATGTGGCTGTTTCAAAATCTATTGCAACAAAATCCATTTAAATTACCCCCTCCGCGATAAATCGCATTGCCTATTATACTACTTTTTAATTGAAATGTCAAACAAGCATTTATTGACTTTTATCGGCTTACGGTTTATAATAAAGGAGAAATTATCGGAAAGGCGGGAAAACTGTGAAAATAGGAATTATAGGAGCTATGGATATAGAGGTTCAGGGACTGAAGGAACTTATGGACGGCGCGGAAATAGAACGGATAAGCACGGTTGATTTCTATCACGGAAAAATATCGGGTATTGAAACAATTGTGGCGACAGCCGGAGTGGGAAAGGTAAACGCCGCCGTCTGCGCACAGAGCATGATTTTAAGATACGGACCGGATATTGTGATAAATGTAGGCGTCGCGGGAGGACTTGACCCGGGGCTCGGTATAGGCGATATAGCAATCGCCGAATCCGTTGTGGAGCATGACATGGACACATCGCCGCTCGGCGATGCCCTGGGATTTATATCGGGAATCAACCGCGTACATATGAAATGCGACGAAAAAATTATGCGCCTTATGGAACGCGCGGCGAAAAATATCGGACTTAACGTAAAGCGCGGAATAATCGCGTCGGGCGACCAATTTATTTCGGAGCGCTATGAAAGAAATGTGATAATAGATAACTTCGGAGCTATAGCCGCCGAGATGGAGGGCGCAAGCATAGGTCATGTCTGCGTAATGAACGACGTTCCCTTCGGTGTTCTTCGCGCGATTTCGGACGGTGCGAATGACGACAGTGTTACAG
>JAJBTG010000095.1 GCA_020860985.1 Oscillospiraceae bacterium | reverse complement strand
TATATATACCATGAATTTCAAATCAGTAATTATTATACGCCCAAATATAATTTATGTCAAGCTTTTATGTTGATATTTTCAACGCGCCGCCGCGGTTGCGGTGACGCTTGCCCTTGCAGCGTCAGTTCAAAAGGAATTTGTCATGAATCGCAACTACTGCGCGTTCCGCGTCCTTTCTGTCAACAAGAACGGAAATCTTAATCTCCGACGTAGCAATCATGCTGATATTTATATGAGCGCCGTAAAGAGCCTCAAACATACCCGCCGCTACTCCGGAATTGTTTACCATTCCCGCTCCGACAATCGAAACTTTCGAAACGTCCTTTGTCCATTTAACTTCTCTGCAATTCACGATTGCCTTGTTCTCCTCAATCAAATCAAGAGTCGGCTGCAAATCTTCTTCCGTTACCGTAAAGCTTATGTCCTTATGCGTGCCGTCTCCGATTGACTGAATAATCAAATCAACGCTTATACCCTTCTTTGCAAGTATCTGGAATATCTGGAACGCCTTACCCGGAGTGTCCTCAACTCCGCAAAGAGCAATTCTCGCAACATCGTTATCTCTTGTTACACCTCTTACAAGCATCTTTTCCACTTGTTCTACCTCCTTAACATATGTGCCCTCATTATTATTCAGGCTCGAACGAACCGATAATTTTACATTGTATTTCTTTGCCATTTCAACGCTTCTGTTATGAAGCACGTTTGCGCCGAGCGAAGCAAGCTCAAGCATTTCGTCATATGAAATATCCTCCAGCTTGTATGCGTTCTTTACAAATCTCGGGTCGGCGGTATATATGCCGTCAACATCCGTATATATTTCGCAGACATCTGCATGGAGCGCCGCCGCGAGAGCAACCGCCGAGGTATCCGAGCCGCCTCTGCCGAGCGTTGTTATATCATCATACTTGTTTATGCCCTGGAATCCCGCTACAATTACGATTCTTCTCTTGTCAAGCTCCGACTTAATACGCTCCGTGTCTATTCTTTTGATTCTTGCCGCGCTGTAATGCGTGTCCGTAACCATGCCCGCCTGCCAGCATGTAAGAGAAATTACGGGATAACCGAGCTTCTCGATTGCCATAGCCAACAGTGAAATTGAAATCTGCTCTCCCGTTGCAAGCAGCATATCCATCTCGCGCTTTGAGGCGTTCTCGTTAATTTCCTTTGCTTTCTCTATCAAATCGTCGGTCGTATCGCCCTGAGCCGATACAGCAACTATCACGTTATTTCCCGCTTTGTACGCGTCCGTAATACGTCTTGCGACATTCATAACTCTTTCGGCGTCCTTAACCGATGTACCGCCGTACTTCTGAACTATTAGTCCCATTTTCTATTTCCTTCCTTTTTTTGATTTTACCTCACCTGAGAAACTACCGCACCCACATTGTCAACATCGAGCATCATGCATCTCCAAGAATGCTCATTCTCAGCGAAGAACCGCTTCATTCCCTGAGTAAATCCCCTGTAATTGCCGTCAAGCACCGAAAGAATTGTAGGACCGGAACCGCTCAGATATGTCGCGCGTGAGCCAAGCTCATACATCTTTTCAAATATACTATCCATGTTTTCAACATAGCTTTTTCTATATTGCTGATGCAGTCTGTCCTCCGCTCCTATCCGCAGCGATTTCATATCGCCCGAAACAAGCGCTTCTCTGAAAAGCAACGCCCTTGAAATATTAAACGACGTGTCTTTCAGAGGAATTTCCTCCGGCAAAGCCACTCTTGATTTTTTCGTGGCGACAAAATAATCGGGTATCATAACCGCAAATTTAATCGCGGGATTTATTTTTTTACTCTTTACTATTGTATTCCCGCCGTCCGTAAGTGATATACAAAATCCGCCGAACAAAGCCGGTCCGACATTGTCGGGATGTCCCTCCATTACCGCCGCAAGATGTATTATATCTTCATACGAAAGCCGTCTGCCGGATATAATATTCGCCGCCAACATTCCGCCGATTATGCACGCGCTGCTGCTCCCGAGCCCGCGCGTCATGGGAATGTCGCTGTTCTGGCTGATTCGCACCCCCGACGGAACATATCCCGCTTCGTCAAAAACCACCTTCATGGCGCGGTAAATCAAATTGTTTTCGCCCCTTGGAACGAATGATTCACCGCCCGCATTATATATTTCAATTCCCGATGAGATTTCTTCAATTTGTATTCTGTTGTATAAGCTGAGCGCAACGCCCAATGTGTCGAAGCCCGCGCCCATATTGGCGCTTGATGCGGGTACTCTTAGCTTAATCATCAATCCAAAATTCTGATGCTTGACACTATATCAAGCTTGGCAAATTTTTCCTTTGCCTCGCTTCCCGCCATTTCACCGGTCACAAACGCAGACTCGTCCGCGACAATATTGTCAACAAACTCGCATTTTCCGAACACCTTGGAAACCTCGTCCGCCGAAGCCTTTGTTCTTACGAAATATGCGAAGCTCTTATCCTCCCCGCCCGCCAAAACAACCGTCTCGGGATTGACCCACCTAATCTTCTTGCTTCTCTCAAAATGCTTAACCGAACCGACTATAGCTGCTACAACCGCGCTGGCTGTCGGGAGCTTTCCCGCGCCGGCACCGTAGAACATTACATTACCCACGCAGTTGCCGTTTACCAAAATCGCGTTGAATACGCCGTCCACACCCGCAAGCGGTGATGAATTTTTTATAAGCATAGGGCTTACGATTGAATATATCCTACCGTCGGCAAACAGCTTAGCATAGCCGATAAGCTTAATTACGCTGTCCATAGCGGCGGCATACTTTACATCATCGAGTGTGATATTTGTTATGCCCTCTGTTTCTATATCTCTGTAATCAACGGTTTTGCCGGAAGCCAATGACGAAAGAATAGCAATTTTTCTGCACGCGTCATGTCCCTCGATATCCGCCGCGGGATTTCTCTCCGCATAACCGTTTTTCTGGGCGGCCTTTAACGCGTCGTCAAACGTCTTGCCCTTTTTAATCATTTCGTTTAATATATAATTTGTCGTACCATTCAAAATGCCGGCAATCGATTTTATATTATTCGCCGTCAGGCATTGGTGCATAGGACGAATAATAGGAATGCCTCCGCCTACGCTCGCCTCAAACAGGTAATTTACATTTTTGTTCCTTGCGATTTCCAAAAGCTCTGTGCCGTATGTGGCAACAAGCTCCTTATTGGAAGTTACAACGCTCTTTCCCGACTCCAAAAGGCTTTTCGTGAACTCATAGGCAGGATGAAGTCCGCCCATAACCTCAGCAACAACGCTTACCTCCGCGTCATTTAAAATATCGCTAAAATCTTTTGTAAAAAGCTCTTTTTCGGGATGGTCGTCAAAATCACGGATATCAAGAATATACTTGATATTTACCGCCTCACCGTTGGTACTGTAGGTAAGCTTTTCGCTATTGGTTTTAATAATGTCATAAACACCGCTTCCCACAGTTCCGAAGCCCATGATTGCAACTTTAGCCATTCCTCTTTCCTCCCGTATCACACTCGATTAAAATCGAGCTTATTATTTTCATTTCAATATAGTATATTACCACATTAACTTATTAAAGTCAATAGGCTGTCCGTCAAAAACTTTCAAGGTTTGGAGCTGTACTTTTGTATATTTTTTTCGGCATCAAACCTTTCAATCAATCTGATGAATCCTTTTACTCCCTCATCCGTTACTATAAAGTGGTCGTACAGCAAAACTCCGACAAGCTTAAGGGAGTTTCTCAGCACCTGCGTTATCGTCAAATCAACTCCCGACGGTTCAAGGGAGCCGCCCGGATGATTATGCGCCAGAATAACTCCCGCCGCCTCGGCGCAGACCGCAATTCGAACTACTCTTCCCACGTCAACCTCGGTTGCATCGAACGCACCCTCACTTATAAGCTCTTTTCTTATAATCGCTCCGCGCGCGTCAAGGCATACCATATAAAAGCATTCGCGCCTGTGCCGGCTGAAAGTCTCCCTGAAATAGTTCTCCATGTTTGAACGGGTAAGATAAACCTTTCCGTTTGATTTTATCCCGTTGAGATATCCGATAAAATCATTGAGCGATTTTATATACGTAGCTGTGTTCTTTCCTACTCCCTCAACATCCTCAAGTATATTACTGGGAGCCTCCAAAACACCCTTAATGGTTCTGCATTCCCTAATCAAACGCCGAGCCAAATCATACGTATCCGAACGGGGAATTGCATAAAACAGCATATATTCCAAAACCTCTTCTTCGTTCCAGTCAAGAAATCCGCTTTCCGAAAACTTATCGCGAAGTCTTTGACGATGTCCCGCATGAGGATATTTCTTATCAGCCATGCCGTTTTACCCCCCCCTTAATACTAAAATCACACATATATATTATTATATAAAAAAAATCAATTTTTGTCTACAAAAAAATGCAAAAATAAACAAAAAAAAGAACAGCTGCGCCGTTCTTTTTAAGTACAATATCAGTGAATAATTGCAAGCTCTGTGTCCTTATC
>JAJBTG010000243.1:279-4480 GCA_020860985.1 Oscillospiraceae bacterium | reverse complement strand
TTCAATAAGGGGCTTTGCCCCGTCATTCAACGTTTCAGTGGCGGATTGTACCGCCGCTGAAAAAAGTAAGTAGGTCCCGCCACTTATAGCGGCGGGGGACATCTGTGATTAGGTTATATACATTCATATTATGCCTTGTAAGCATTGCCGAATATTCAAAACAAGTATAACAGAATATATTGACATCGCGTCAGAATACTGTTATAATATAGATAATGACACGATGTCAGAATAAAAAGTAAAGGAGCGAATTTAAAATGAAAAAGAATATCGGAGCAAAATTGGCACTTTATCCAATGCCGTTGGTGGTAGTAGGCACTATGAACGGAAGTAAGCCTACTTGGACGCTTGTGGGGCACGTTGGAATAATTGGGCACGACAGAGTAATGGTAAGTCTTGCGGCGGCGCATTTTATAAACGGTCTTATCAAGGAAAACAAGACTCTTTCCATAAATATAGTGGATGAAAAAATCTTGCCCGAAGCGGACTACAGCGGCAGCGTAAGCGGCATTAAAACCGATAAATCGGAATTATTCGAGTACGAAATCGGAGACGCGGGCGCGCCTGTCATATCGGCAGCGCCGCTTACAATGGAATGCGGTGTTGAGGATATTTATCAATCGCCGAATTTTGAGAGCTTTATTTGTTCTATTAAAAATACCTATGTCGATGAAGCGCATCTGACGGAGGATGGAAAAATCAATTACGGCACACTAAAGCCGATACTGTTTGAATTTCCCACATACGAATATTTGCAGACAGGCGAGATAATCGGAAAATGCTTATCAATCAAAGATGAAATAAAGGAGAATTAACAATATGCCAAAAGGTTCGGCGGAGCTTACAAATGCCCGCAGGGAGGAAATAATTGACGCGTGCGCCAAGCTGTATGAAAATATGAGCTTCAAAGAGGTCACGATTAAGGAAATAGGAAACGCAACCTCTTTCACACGCACATCAATTTACAATTATTACGTCGCAAAGGAGGAAATCTTTCTTGCGCTTCTTCAGCGTGAATATATAAAATGGACGGAGGATTTGACCGCGATAATCACGGAAAACGATACTCTCTCCAAACCGGGATTTGCCGATAAGCTTGCGCACTCGCTTGAAAGACGGACAATATTGCTTGCGCTGCTGTCAACCAATCTGCACGATATTGAGGAAAACAGCCGAATAGAGCGGCTTATCGAATTTAAGCGGGAATATAAAAATTCTATTGAGGCTATAAGAAGGTGTCTTGATAAATTTTGTCCCGAGATGTCAGATGACGAAAGAACCGAATTTATCTATTCATTTCTGCCCTTTGTATACGGAATATACCCATATGCGGAGGTTACATCAAAACAGCGTGAGGCTATGGATGCGGTCGGACTTGATTTCAAATATATGTCAATTTACGAAATTGCTCTATTGGGGATAAAGCGTCTTCTCAATGCTTGATACACGCGGTGCATAATTAACAACGGTATAAAACCCATGTGCCACAAAAAAGGAGAATAAGTATGGAATCATTCAGTATTAAAAAGACAATTGCGTTTGCCGCGGCGATTGCTATGCTCTGCCTTGTATTTGCGGGCATTGCGGTGTGGAACGACAAGTCCGATGACGTACTTGCGGCGGACGGCGAAACGGTGATAACGCTGCAAATTGACAATTCCGAAATGACGGTGAACGATGAAACGGCTACAATCGACGAAAACGGTACAGTTCCCATCACAATGAACGACAGGACAATTGTGCCTGTTCGTGCGATAATCGAAGCGGTCGGCGGCACGGTCGAATGGTCGGAGGAAGAACAAACCGCAACGCTTACCTATGGCGGCGATGAGATACGCCTTTTAATTGACAGCACCACCGCATATTTAAACGGTGAGGTGCGGACACTCGATGTCGCGCCTGTGGTGATAAACGACCGCACAATGCTTCCCATTCGCTTTATTGCCGAAAGCTTCGGCTTTGTTGTCGATTGGGCGGAGCAAACGCAAACTATCACAATAACCGTACCCGCAAATGAGGCAACGGATGAACCCACAGAAACGGAGGGAACAACAATGGCAAATACAAACGAGCTTGCCGTGCTTAACGGCTTGGAGCATAGGACGGATAACGAGGACAACCCCGTTGTTTACTTTACGTCCGATATAAGCTCGGAGGGTTTAACGGAGATTTACAGCTGCCTCGGATTTGAGCCGGAGGGCAATGTTGCAATAAAGCTCTCCACGGGTGAAACAGGCAGCAACTATCTTGACCCTAACCTAATCAAGGATTTGGTTCAGTCGGTTGACGGCACTATAGTTGAGTGCAACACAGCATACGGCGGCGAAAGAGCAAGTACATCAATGCACCTACAACTCTCGGCAGACCACGGCTTTACGGCAATCGCGGCCGTTGTTTTTATGGATGCGGACGGCGAAATTCAAATCCCTGTTTCGGACGCGGCGGAAAATTTAGAGTATGATATTGTCGGCAGTCATTATGAGAATTACGATTCTATGATAGTACTTTCGCATTTCAAGGGTCATGCGATGGGCGGTTTCGGCGGTGCTATAAAAAACACATCAATCGGCGTTGCCTCATCATCGGGCAAGAGCTACATTCACACGGCAGCTCAAGGCGGCAGTATGTGGAGCGCAGACCAAGACAGTTTTTTGGAATCAATGGCGGAGGCGGCACAGGCAGTCTATAACGACCGACAGGAAAACGGCGGAATCATATATATTAACGTGATGAACCGCTTATCGGTTGACTGCGACTGCGACTCAAACCCCGCGGAACCCGAAATGCACGATGTAGGCATACTTGCTTCATATGACCCCGTTGCGCTCGACCAGGCTTGCGTTGATATTATATACAATACCGATGACAGCGAAAGCGGCGCGTTGCAGGAAAGAATAGAGTCGCGAAACGGTATTCACACGCTTGAACACGCTGAAAAGATAGGCTTAGGCAGCCGCGAATACAGACTGGTTGATATTGACGTGTAAAACGAAATACAGAAATTTATTATCATAGGAGGAAAAATAAAATGTCTTGTTTTTTGGTACCGACGGCAGAAGCGATTGTTATGACAATCGTAACGAAAAAATCAAAGAAAGCGTTTGTGACTGCGGATGACGCGGTAAGACATCCGTTTATCAAGCGGCTTAATTGGCTCAACAATATGCTTTGGGGCGGCAGTGCATTGTTGGCATTTGAACATGTATGGCACGGCGAGATTACACCGTGGTTTCCGTTTTTAACAAACGCGGCAAGTCCGGTAACTGCAATGGAAATGCTGCGCGAAATGGCGACAAGCGGCGTGGCAATGGCATTGCTTGTAACAGCCGCATGGGTCGGCATGGTTACGGTTACAAACGCTATTGCAAAGCGTCCCGAACCTGTACCTGTGGCGGTTAAAAATAAAAAGTAAGCAAGAGACAGTCGCCGTATAAGTGGATAGTGTGTAGTGGTTAGTGGGCAGAAGATGTACAATAGCACGCAGATGTTAAAAATCAAAGGCTTACCACTAACCACTGACCACTAATCACTAATATGCGGCGGCAAAACAATCAAGAAAGGAAGGGATTGCATGAGCGAAGTGTTTAGCATAATTCAGCGTGAAGCGATATATCTGTGGTATTACTTCGATATACAGCTTCGCCAAATTCTCCCTTATTGGGCAGCGGGAATCATGATAGGCTCGGTAATATCCGTGTTCGGCAAGGACAAAATACATAAAATGCTAACCGTAATTCAAGACAAGCACCTCGGAATTATGGGCATAATCCCGTCCGCACTTTTGGGAATAGCATCGCCCCTTTGTATGTACGGCACGATACCCATTGCCGCATCGTTTTCGCAAAAAGGACTGCGCGACGATTACCTCGCGGCGTTTATGATGTGCAGTGTGCTGCTAAATCCGCAGCTTTTAATTTACAGTGCCGCGCTCGGTTCGACCGCGCTTATTATACGTTTTGTTTCATGTTTCCTGTGCGGTATAACGGCAGGTGTGCTGATTCGGGTGTTTTACAAGGATAAGAAATTTTTCAATTTCACCAAATTCGATGAAAGAAAAAGCCGCGACACAGACCCGAATATGTTCATGCGTCTTTTGAAAAACATCGGCAGAAACATAAAGGCGACCGGACTTTGGTTTTTGATAGGCGTTATCCTGTCGGCGGTGTTTCAGCGGTATGTTCCGGCCGAAAGCTTTGCGGGA
>JAJBTG010000243.1:0-269 GCA_020860985.1 Oscillospiraceae bacterium | reverse complement strand
TACAATACCCTTGTTGCAGCAATGGCTTGCAAGCGGCATGAGTAGGGGCGCGGCGGCATCGTTTATGATAACAGGTCCGTCAACGAAAATAACTAACCTCGGCGCATTGAAAATTGTGCTTGGGGTGAAGCATTTCGCGATGTATATCGCGTTTGTGATTGTGTTCGCGATTGCCGCAGGTGCTGTGGTGAATTTGGTTGTGTAATCGAATTAAGACTAACCGCTTTTGCGAAAAGCAATCATAGTTCTGCCCGCAGCATATATCAAGC
>JAJBTG010000241.1:2465-4485 GCA_020860985.1 Oscillospiraceae bacterium | reverse complement strand
CGATATAGACGCAGAGGACAACCAAATAATAATAAGCAGGCGGGTAACAAAGGACGGAAAGAGCGTCGCGCGTATTAACGGCACGGTTGTTACTCTCGGACTGCTTCGGGAAATTTCCGACAATCTTATAAATATCCATGGACAGCATGATAACCAGGCGCTTTTGACTCCGCAGAAGCATATAAATTTTCTCGATGATTATGCGGGAAATAACGCCTTACTGGAGGAGTACGGATTGCTTTATGCAAAGCTGAAAGCTGTAGGGCGCGACATAAAGAAGCTCGAAATGGATGAAAATGAAAAAATGCAGCGCATCGACTTGCTTGAATACCAGATAAAGGAAATCAAATCGGCAAATCTTGCAATCGGCGAGGATGACGAATTGAAAGAACAGCGCGACATTGCCGCGAATTCGGAAAGGATAAAGTCAGCCGTCGGATTGGCATATGAAAATATGTACGAAAACAGCAGCGCTCTCTCCGCTTACGACAGCTTAAGTATCGCGATGAACGCGCTGTCGGATATATCGGAATTGAACGCGGCTGTAAAAACGGTATACGCGGCCGTGTCCGAGGCGGTATACGCGATTGAGGACGCGGCGCACGAACTTCGGGAATTCGGGGATTCCGTTGATTTTGACGAGGCTGCCTTGAACGATATAGAGGAGCGTTTGGATTTAATTTCAAAGCTCAAAAGGAAATACGGAAACACAACGGAAGCAATCCTGGAGTATCTGAAAAAGGCGGAAGATGAGTTGGAAAGCATTAAGCTCAGCGACGAAAAGACGGCGGAGCTGCGTGACGAATCGGAAATACTTACGGCTAAGCTTCGGACTGTCGGTGCGAAATTGACTGCGGCGCGTAAAAGGGTGGCGGTTGAATTGCAGAATAAAATAGAGGAGTCACTTGCGGAGCTAAACATGGAGAAATCAAGATTTTGCGTGTCCGTGGAGGACGGAGGCGGATTTCTCGACAACGGCATGGACAGGGTTGAATTTTTAATAAGCACAAATCCCGGCGAGCCGCTGAAGCCGCTTGTTAAAATCGCGTCGGGCGGAGAACTTTCGAGAGTAATGCTTGCGGTTAAATCGATTCTCGCCGACACTGATAAGGTAGAAACGCTTATATTTGATGAAATCGACACCGGTGTTTCCGGAAAGGCGGCGGTTAAAATAGCGAAAAAGCTTTCGCGTATAGGCAAAACGAAGCAGGTAATTTGCATAACTCATTTGCCGCAGCTTACCGCGGCGGCGGATACGCATTATTTGATTTTGAAAAACACCGACGGCGAGCTTGCCTCAACAACTCTTACGGAGTTGGACGAAAAGGGCAGGGAAACGGAGCTTGCGAGAATAATAGACGGCGGCGATATATCTGATTTGGCGCTTGAACACGCGCGTGAAATGCTGAAAAACGCGCGGCTTTAAGTCGGGAGAATACCCCAAAGTTAATCGGCGGCAACAAAATATGAATTTATTGTTAATTCTGTTCAATGTGGTTGCAAATGCAAATTAAGTATGCTATAATATTATTCAGGTGAAAAATATGGACGGATTATCCAATACACAAATTCATATATTTTCGGGACATTTCGGAAGCGGAAAGACGGAAACCGCGCTGAATTTCGCGGCTTTAAAAAGACGTGAGGGGAATGAGGTTACTCTTATTGACCTTGATATCGTAAATCCGTATTTCAGGTCAAAGGACGCGGAGAACGCTCTTAGCGAGAAGGGAATAAGGCTGATTGCAAATAGGTTCGCGTCCACGAATGTGGATATGCCGATTGTGCCGTCGGAGGTGCTGAGCGTATTTAAAAGCAACGGCGGGGTTGTAATATTCGATGTGGGCGGAGATGACGACGGTGTATACGCTTTAGGACATTATCTGAAATTTTTTGATATCTTCGGGTATGAAATGCATTTTGTTGTGAACACAAAGCGCCCGATGACATCATCGACAGCGGAGCTACTTGAAATTGCCGAAAGGGTAGAAAAAGCCTCAAGATTGAAATTTACGGATAT
>JAJBTG010000241.1:0-2455 GCA_020860985.1 Oscillospiraceae bacterium | reverse complement strand
TTTACAAGTACACTTACTTGGCATCCGCGACTGACTAAAATACTCTTTTATCAGATTACGATGTAATTAAAGAGCTGTCGCAAATAATGAAAATTCCGGTGGCATTTCAATGCGGAACAAAAACCGCTCTTGCGGGCATACCGAATAATATGGATACATTTGAAATTGAAACATATTTAAAAATGCCGTTTTAAGGGTAAGACGTTTTTTGTGAGAGGAGAGAAAAATGAAAAATGTGACGTTCAATGAGGAACGCTGCAAAAGCTGCGAGCTGTGCGTAAACGCGTGTCCGAAAAAGATTTTACAGATTTCAAAGGATAAGATGAACGCTAAGGGATACCGACCGGCTGAGATTACGGACCGTACTTCTTGTATCGGATGCGCATTCTGCGCTACAGTGTGTCCTGACTGTGCGATAACTATAACGGAGGAGGAACAGTAATGGGCGAAGTGGTTTTAATGAAGGGTAATGAGGCGATTGTAGAGGCGGCGATTCGCTCGGGGTGCAAGCATTTTTTTGGCTATCCCATTACGCCGCAAACGGAGCTTTTGGCATATATGGCGAAGAAGCTTCCCAAAATCGGCGGAACATTTTTGCAGGCGGAGAGCGAGGTCGCGGCTGTAAATATGTTGTACGGCGCGGCGTCTGCCGGAGTGCGCGCAATGACAAGCTCATCAAGCCCGGGCATAAGCCTGAAATCGGAGGGCATAAGCTATATTGCGGCGGCTGATTTACCGTGCGTAATCGTGAACATCATGCGCGGCGGTCCCGGATTGGGCGGTATTCAGGCGGCGCAGTCGGATTATTTCCAGGCGACGCGCGGCGGCGGTCACGGCGATTATCATCTCATCGTGCTTGCGCCCAACAGTATACAGGAAATGGTTCGGTTGACGGCCGACGGATTCAATCTATCCGAGGAATACAGAATACCGGTAATGCTTCTCGGCGACGGCACACTCGGACAGATGATGGAACCGGGTGACCTTGATGAAATTCCGCAGCCGATATTTGCCGAAAAGCCGTGGGCGACAAACGGAACTCAGGGAAAAAGAAAGCCGAATATAACAAAGACGCTGTATCTAGACCCTCAGGAGCTTGAGGATACGGTTATCGAACGCGAGGAAAGGTATAATATAGTAAAGGAAAACCTACAGCGCTATGACGCGCACGATATTGAGGATGCCGATATAATCATATCCTCGTTCGGGATAACCTCGAGGGTTGTTGAAACAGCCGTAAAGGAGCTTAGGAAAGAGGGGATAAAGGCGGGAGTAATAAGACCGATTACGCTTTGGCCTTTCTCGGAGAAGATTTACAAGCGGGTAAATCCGAAAGCGTTTTTATCGGTTGAAATGAATATGGGACAAATGGTTGAAGATATAAAGCTTGCGTGCGAATGTAAGGCTCCGGTATATTTCTACGGAAGAACCGGCGGAATTATCCCGACTCCGCAGGAGGTTGAGGACAAGGTGCATGAGATAATGAAGGAGGTTATGTGAGATGGTTATATATGAGAAGCCGAAATCATTATCCGATACGGTGTCTCACTACTGCCCGGGCTGCTCGCACGGAATAGTCCACAGACTTGTCTGCGAGGTGCTGGACGAATTGGGAATAGCCGGAGAAACAATAGCGGTTGAGCCTGTCGGCTGCGCGGTTACGGCGCACGAGTATTTTAATTTTGACGTGGATCAGGCGGCTCACGGCAGACAGCCCGCGCTCGCCACAGTTATAAAACGCTCGCTTCCGGATAGAATTGTATTTACGTACCAGGGCGACGGCGACCTTGCCGCAATCGGTACGGCAGAAACGGTTCATTCCGCGACAAGGGGCGAGAACATAACAATAATATTTATAAACAACACCATTTACGGTATGACCGGCGGGCAGATGGCGCCGACATCATTGCCCGGACAGGTGACTCAAACGTCGCCGTACGGACGCGACCCGAAAACGCAGGGAAACCCGATAAGAGTATGCGAGATGCTTTCCACACTTGACGGCCCCTCATATGTGGCGCGTGTTTCAACCGATTCGGTTAAGCATATAAAAGAAGCGAAAGCGGCGATTAAAAGGGCGTTTCAAAATCAGATTGACGGAAAAGGACTTTCGTTTGTGGAGCTGCTTTGCACCTGCCCCACAAACTGGGGAATGTCACCGGTCGAGGCGGTAAAACGATTACAGGATGAAATGATACCGTATTATCCGCTCGGAGTTTATAAGGATATTGACAGAGGTAGCGGCAATGAATAACTGTGAAATGATACTTGCCGGTTTCGGCGGTCAGGGAATATTATTTACCGGCAAAATGCTTGTATATGCCGCAATGCTTAAGGGCAGACGGCTTTCGTGGCTGCCGTCATACGGTCCGGAGATGCGCGGAGGAACGGCAAATTGTCATGTTATAATTGACGATGAGCCGATAGGCTCTCCGATTGTAACGCACCCGAATGT
>JAJBTG010000254.1 GCA_020860985.1 Oscillospiraceae bacterium | reverse complement strand
AAAGCTCATATTTCGCGGATTTGTTCGGTGTTGACCGAGCCGTTGAATTATCGACGCAGCTTGCGCCGCACCTTAAGCGTGTCGCAGATTAATCTGAGGATACGTATTTTATGAATGCCGCCGATTATGCAAGAGCGTCGGAAATTGACGGCGTTCATATGGACAGCGAAAATCATAGGAAGCTCGCCCTCGCAATTGCTGAAAAAATCAATTTCATCGGAATTTAAACATTTCACGCAACATATCTAAAACAATAAAATAAAGCAGACAAAACCTTAAGGGTCTTGTCTGCAATTCAAAACAGGCATACTACCGTATGCCTGTTTTAGTTATACTGTCTAAAAATTAGCCGATTTTAGCTGTGTTAATCTTGATACCGGGACCCATTGTTGAAGCTACAACAACGCTTCTTAAATACTGACCCTTTGCAGCCGACGGTTTAGCCTTAACAATAGCGCCTAAAAGAGCGTTAAAGTTTTCCTGAAGCTTCTCAGCTCCGAATGAAGCCTTACCAATCGGGCAGTGAATGATATTCGTTTTATCAAGACGATATTCGATTTTACCTGCTTTAATCTCATTGACAGCCTTTGTAACATCCATAGTTACAGTGCCCGCTTTCGGTGACGGCATCAAGCCCTTGGGGCCCAAAACCTTACCTAAACGACCTACAACGCCCATCATGTCGGGAGTTGCAACAACAACGTCAAAGTCAAACCAGTTTTCGCTCTGAATCTTCTGAACCATATCGGCATCGCCAACATAATCAGCGCCCGCAGCCTGAGCCTCATCAGCCTTGGGACCCTTTGCAAAAACAAGAACCTTAGTGGTTTTGCCTGTGCCGTGCGGAAGTACAATCGCGCCTCTGACCTGCTGGTCTGCGTGTCTTGAGTCTACACCCAACTTAATGTGAGCTTCAACCGTTTCGTCAAACTTTGCGGTAGCTGTCTTTGTAACAAGACCCATAGCGTCTGCTACATCGTACTGCTTTGTTTTGTCGATAAGCTTCACGCTTTCCTTGTATTTCTTTCCTCTAAACATTTCTTATCCTCCTTCGTGGTCAATCGAGAAAAATCTCTCCCACCAATCTTAACAATTAATCACCAATTAGTACGCCCATACTTCTGCAAGTACCGGCAATCATGCTCATAGCCGCTTCAACGCTTGCCGCGTTCAAGTCGGGCATCTTCTGCTCAGCGATAGCCTGCAAATCCGCTTTTGAGATTGTCGCTACCTTTGTTTTGTTGGGAACGCCAGATCCGCTCTGAATCTTACAAGCCTTCTTGATTAAAACCGCAGCCGGCGGAGTCTTTGTTATGAAGGAGAACGATCTGTCCGCATATACCGTAATAACTACGGGGATAATCAGACCTGCGTCCTTCGCTGTCTTTTCGTTAAATTCCTTTGTAAACTGCATAATGTTTACACCGTGCTGACCTAAAGCAGGGCCAACCGGGGGAGCCGGAGTTGCTTTGCCGGCAGGAATCTGTAATTTAATGTAACCTGCAACCTTTTGTGCCATAATGGCCACCTCCTTAAAAATTCCGCGGAATAACATATCCGCTGTTGTGGTAATTGCGAGTCCTTAGGACTCTCCCACTGTTACCAGAGGGATAAATATATAAACATAAGTTTATATGCGATTAAATTTTATCCGCCAAAACACGGACGCGCCGCCCACCCGGACGACAAAGCTCTAACTATTCAACGCTATCCACCTGTGTATAATCAATCTCAACAGGTGTTTCGCGGCCAAACATTGAAACCGCAACATTGACTTTTCTTGTTTTATTATCAATGCTTGTGATTTTTCCGGAAAAGCCTTCCATGAGGCCGGATTTAATTTCAACCAAATCTCCGATTGAAAATTTAATATCCGCCACGCGTATTTTTTCCACGCCCATTTTTTCCACTTCCTCAGCAGAAAGAGGAACGGGCTTAGAGCCGGGGCCGACAAAACCGGTAACGCCGCGGGTGTTACGCACAACAAACCAGCTCTCGTCCGTCATAACCATTTTTACGACAACGTAGCTTGGGAAAATTTTGCGCTGAACGATTTTTTCCGTTTCGACCTTTTTCTCTACGACTTCCTCCATAGGAACCCTAACGTCGGGAATTAAGTCCTGCATACCGCGGTTTTCAACAGACTTTTCAATGTTAGCTTTAACCTTGTTTTCATAACCTGAATATGTGTGAACCACATACCATTTTGCTTCTTCGGCCATAACCGTTCTCCTTCCCTGACAATTCTTCAATTGGGCGCAAAACGCCCGTCACTGTTGATTAACTAGTTCAATAAGGGGCTTTGCCCCGTCATTCAACGTTTCAGTGGTGGATTGTACCGCCACTGAAAAAAGTAAGTGGAACCCGCCGCCTATAGAGGCGGGGACATCTTACTTTTAGTTATAATATGCTTGTCAGTGATTGGAAGAGTTTCGCAAAGGCAACATCCAATACGCTGAGTATAACCGTAACAATCAATATGAATACGATAATTATACCCGTGTTGTGGATAAGCTGTTCCCTTGTCGGCCATGTAACCTTTTTAAGCTCAGCCTTGCATTCTTTAAAAAACTTTTTAACTCTTGAGCCGAAGCCCTGCTTTTTTGCTAAATTTGTATCAGCCATTTTTACACATCCTTACTGTTTTAAACTATTTGGTTTCCTTATGAAGAGTGTGCTTTCTGCAGAATTTACAATACTTGTTCATTTCCAATCTGTCAGGATCGTTTTTCTTGTTTTTCATTGTGTTGTAGTTTCTCTGCTTGCACTCTGAACATGCCAATGTAATCTTTACTCTCATCTTTTACACCTCCGATTTTCATATACCGCCCTTATTTTTTTGGTATACAAAAAAAAAGAGCTCTTTTCTAAGCAAATACATTATACCATGTATAGGGGGGCTTGTCAATACTTTTTGGAAAATTTTTTTTAAAAGGTTGCACAAGCATCTATTTTGGACGATACCGCCGGTAAAAAAGCAAAAATAATCTTCTTTGCCTTACTTAAATTATAGGTTATTTTTAAATCTGTTTAAAATTTTTCTTTTAACCTTTTCAATGCTTCCTCCGCCGTGCCTATAACCACTTCTGCTCCCTCTGCAATCATGAGATTTACGGGATAGCCGAAATCCTCTATTGCAAATCCGTTTTCGTCCTTGACCCATTCAATCATAGGTCTATCCTCCGAAAGATATGCTATGACCGTTTTACCCAAAGCAACGGCGTATCCTATCTCAAAAGCTGTTCCCGAATCGGGTTCAAAACCGCGAAACGCGTTTACATTGGCTATAACGCAGTCCGCTTCTCTTATAAGCGCGACGTTTCCCTTATAAATTTCTTTTGCACTGTCACACTCATTGTCGAGAGGATACAGTCCCTCAAAGCCGTATTTGCCGCATAACTCCTTGAGCCTCCTGCCCTCATCTACAGCGTCCGGCTTGAACACCTCCCAACCGGCAAGATATACTTTTTTCACGTTAATAACCTCTTTTCTTGAACAAATATTTGTAATCCGCCGCTTGCTTTACGCAAAGTTTAATCCGTCAATGCAATTATCATAAACGAATCGTTTTATATACGCCGGATCGTTTGTTTCGTAAAAATCAATCAGCAATTTATAGAAATCTTGTATATACTTCTGCTTTACCGATATAATTCCCATACCGTTTTCTATCATTATCTTATTTCCGATTAGCATTGCAAGACGTTTATTTCCGTCATAAAATATCTGACTTCTCATTAAGTACAGCATCATGTCCAACGCGGTATCCTGCCTATCTGCGTCTGCATCAATAATCATTTGAATATCTCCGCATATCCGTTGTTCATCGGGTATCTCAGGTTTCCACTCGGTTCCTCCTATGTTGACATCGAAACGACGCAGCGTTCCTGCGTTAATAACCGTGAATTTGCCAAGCAGCATATGAGTTTTCTGTATATACTGTAAATTTAACGGTTCTCTTATATTTTCAAGCAGAAATTGCCACGCGTGCTTTAAATCATTAACAGAATTAATCTCATCTATACTGTATCCCGATACAGACATCCCGTTGCAGATTGCTTGAGTATCAGGGTATGTTACACCAATCCCCTCAAGATTAGCGCTTTTCCAGATATAATCAACCAAATTACGTTTTGCCAAGGAAATATTTTCTTCAGTTGTCATATTATATTTCCGCTGCATAATAATCTCTCCAATCGTTTCAATAAGGGGCAACGCCCTGTCGTCATTCAACGTTTCAGTGGCGGATTGTACCGCCACTGAAAAAAGTAAGTGGACCCCGCCGCCTATAGAGGCGGGGGACATCTTACTTTTAGTTATCATTCGGTACCCCGGGAAATAGGAACCCGGGTCGTGCTATTTCAAGTCATTTATCGCACGCGGACGCGCCAACCATTTTTTTAAGATTTATTAATAATAACTCTTGACAAACCCATAAATTTATGGTACACTATAGTTATTTAATAGTCTGTCACTTTTGTCAAGATGTGCAAGCAC
>JAJBTG010000156.1 GCA_020860985.1 Oscillospiraceae bacterium | reverse complement strand
CAGTTACAGTAAGCTCGGACGGGGCGCTTGTATAAAAATCATTGTTTCCTTTAACATAGTGAATGGGTATATTAGGAAAAACGTACTCTAAATCCTCCGCGTCCCTTACGCAGTCGCCGGCGTGTATTACAGAGCTTACTCTGTCGGAGGAATTAATGATATTTATGCAATCGTCCGTAAATCCGTGAGTATCGGAAAAAATTAAAATTCTTTTCATATAATAAAATCCTTTAATATCGTAATAACTAAATTTAGACGCACTTTGCTTTTGTGCGGCGGGTTTAGTTTATTCAGTCTGCGCCGGGGTGCAGTATTCATTATAACACGGCTTGCGAAAAATGTCAAAATATACTGTCGAAAACTTTTCAGAAATCGACAACAGAATATTACAAATTTCGAGCGTATCTTATGGTAAAATATTCCTGTTAATGGGGAGGGTTGCATCTGATGAGCGAACCAAATATTGTTAAAAATACGGAAGTTATGCGCACGCCGGTGCTTAAGGATTTTTCGATAAGCGCGCTTTTGCTTCTTGCGAGCCGCGCCGCGGTTTTCGGTACATATCCGTTCGGCGTTGCCATGTTTGCGGCGTGCTTTGATAAGAGCGTCGCATATCTGGGAGTTACCGTGCTGTGCATAGGTCTTATGACAACGGGAGTGGGAGTAGGACTTGTAAAGTATCTTATCGCGGCTTTGCTGTTTTGGATATTTACGCGCATAAATCCGCCGTTTAAGAAAAACAGAAAAATAATGGAATCGGTCGTATGCGGCGCTTCCGTATTTGTCGGCGGACTTGCCGTGCTTACATACAGCTTTGTAGGAATGTACGATATACTTCTTTTGTTTATGGAAAGCTTGGTTTCCGCGATTATGTATATAATTTTCCAAAAGGCAAAGGGATTGATTGACGACGGAAAAAGACGTAACCACGCCGCGCAGGACGAGCTTATAAGCGTAGCGGTATGCGTGGGTGTGTTTATAACCGGTCTGGAGGGGATTGTTTTTCCTCTTAATATAAGCTTATCCAATTTGGTTTCCGTTTATGCGGTAATGTCTTTGGCGATGCATACATCGCTTGCGGCGGCGGGAAGCGGGGGATAGTGCATAGTGTTTATGTCTTAGATGTCAACGGTAGACGCGCTTCTTACGATGGCGATATACGGCTTGAGTGCACTCTTCGGCAAAATGGTGAAGGGATTCGGGCGCTTCGGAGTTGCGATAGGCTTTCTCGGCGGGGCGGCGATTACGCTGCTCTATGCGCAGAATGAGCTGCCTGTTTCAATTATCGATATTTCAATCGGCACGGCGTTGTTTATAGCGACACCCAAAAAGCTGCATAATAAAATGGGCGCGCTTTTTTCAAAATCGTTGCAGCTTGAAACGGTCAGCATGGATGTTAGGATGAAGGAGTATCTCTCAATGCAGCTTGACCGCTTCGCAAAGGCTTTTAAAAGCCTTGAGGAGTGCTTTTCCGCGGCGTCGGAAAAACGGCTGAAGCTTTACAATAAGGAAATCGGTGAGATTTTCGACGAGGTGTCGGGCAGGGTTTGCGAGGGCTGCAGCATGGCGCAGAAATGCTGGCAGACGGATTTTACGAAAACCTACAGGAATATTATGCTGCTTCTGGACACGATAGAAAAAAACGGCGTGCTTACCATAGCGTCCGTTCCCAGACCGTTCCGCGAAGGTTGTATAAGGACGGAGCTGTTTGTAGTAGAATTTAACCATGTATATGAGCTTTATAAAAAGAACATGGTCAGAACGGGCGAGGCGGTAATAGGACGTGACCTTGTCGCGCGGCAGTATCATGAGGTTGCTAACCTAATGAGCGGAATGTCGAAGGAGATAGAGGAAGGTTTTTTATTCAGAGAGGATATGGAGGCGGACGTTGTAAACGAGCTGGACAAGCATGGTATTACGGTCTTTGAGGTCAGCGTTATTGAAAGCGAAAACGGGAAAATAGAAATATATTTAAACGTGGGCGCACAGCGGGACACGGATGTAATCGCGTCGGCGCTGTCTGAGGTTACGGAAACTCCGATGGGCTTTGACAGCGCCGATGGGTATATGAAATTTGTTTCAAAGCCGCGGTTTAGCGCGGATATAGGGGTAAGGCGGCTATCACGCGATGACAGCGAAATATCGGGCGACAGCATTACGGCTTTTACAACGGAGGATTACAAGCTGTATGTAATACTGTCGGACGGAATGGGGAGCGGAAAGGCGGCTATGACGGAAAGCCGCGTTACTATTATGCTGCTGAGGGAATTTTTGCAGGCGGGATTCGGAATAAAAACCGCTATAAATATGATAAATTCCGCTTTGTGTCTTAAGCTTGATTATGAATGCTTTTCAACGGTGGATTTAATGTGTGTGGATTTAATTTCCGGCGCGGCGGAATTTTATAAAATCGGCAGCGCGGAAAGCTTTATCTATAAGAACGGCGGAGTTGAAACGGTGTTCTCAGTATCGCTGCCGGTGGGGATGCTGCCCGATATAACAATTCGAGGACAAACCAAAAAGCTCGGCGACGGAGATGTTGTTATGATGGTATCGGACGGAATATCGGAGGCGGGTTACGGCGCGGCACGCACGGATTGGCTTAAAAAACAAATCCGTATGCCGTATGATACAATGGATGAAATGGCGCGGGATATTCTTGATAATGCCGTAAAGAAAAGCCGTGATTCCGTTACGGATGATATGACCGTGGCGGTAATACGGCTGATAGAAAATTAAAAGTAAAAACTTTCCTGAATATTTGACGCAAGCCTGCAAATAATACTGGTGTACCGAAATGGTGAAAAGACATTCCGATGAGGCTTTGAAACTAAATTAAGACGTCCGCTTTTCGCGGGTTTCGCTTGATTTTTCAGTGGTGGTATTTAAGTTGTAAACAACCCAAATATCCGCCGTTGGAAACGTTGAATTACGGGGCATCGTCCCTTAGTTAGGCTAAGGAAGGTCTTTACCGGAGCAGGAGCATTGAAAAAACAATTGCGATTATTTGAGGCGTCCGTCAAAAGGGTGCATAGATTTGTTTTTTTAAATGCACCCGTTCCGCAGGTAAAATGAAGCACTTAAAACAAGCGGTTCATGTAAAAATTTTGCGGAGGTATAAGAAAATGGCAGATTGCAATTGTAATGCAAACAAGAGCATAAAGTGCTCTGTAACGCAGTGCGAAAATCATTGCAGCTCAGAGGATTACTGCTCACTCTCAAGCATTCAGGTGGGAACGCATGAGGCAAACCCCACAATGATTGAATGTACAGATTGTACTTCATTCAGATTAAAGAAATAAGCTAAATTTTCAGAACCCAAAAAATGATGCCGCGCATTGTGCGCGGCATTATTTTTGCTTGCGTATTTAATTATTCGTCAATGCTTACGGTCCAACCGAATTCGTCCTTAAGCTTACCCCATTGAATACCCGTAAGAGTATCGTAAAGCATTTGAGAAACCTCGCCGATTTCACCGCTATTTACCGGCATTATAAGCTCCCCGTACTTTAATTCGCCTATGGGCGAGATAACAGCCGCGGTACCGGTTCCCCATGCTTCCTCAAGCTTTCCTGAGTTGAACGCGTCAACCAGCTCGTCTATTGAAAGTCTGCGCTCGCTTACCTTGTAGCCCTTTGATTTCAGAAGCTCGATAATTGACATTCTTGTTATTCCGCTCAAAATCGAGCCTACAAGCGCGGGAGTAACAATCTCTCCGTCAATCTTGAAGAATACGTTCATCGAACCTACCTCTTCGATATATTTTCTTTCAACGCCGTCAAGCCAAAGAGTTTGAATATAGCCTTGAGCCGCCGCTTCTTCCTGACCCTTTAGGGAAATGGCGTAGTTTGCGCCCGCCTTTGTAAAGCCTGTTCCGCCGACAACCGCGCGAACATATTTTTCCTCTACGAAAATTTTAACCGGAGCGATGCCGTCCGGATAATATGCTCCGACGGGTGAAAGGATTATCGCGAATATAAGGTGGCTTGCCGGATGCACGCCGATATGTACGTCGTTCGCAAAGATATACGGTCTTATGTAGAGCGATGTTCCGTCCAACGAGGGAACCCAATCGCGGTCAACGTCAACAAGGGTTTTAATTGCTTTTATCGCAAATTCCTCGTCAATCTTTGGGATACAAAGACGGTCGCACGAAACATTCATTCTTGCCATGTTCTTTTCCGGACGGAAAAGCTGAATTGTGCCGTCCGCGGTGCGGTAAGCCTTTAGTCCCTCAAAAATTTCCTGTGCGTAATGAAGCACCATCGACGCGGGATCGATTTCAAACGGAGCATACGGCACAATTCTTGCGTCATGCCAGCCCTGTCCCTCGTCATAGTTCATGATGAACATATGGTCGGTATAATAATTACCGAAACCAAGCTTCGACTGGTCGGTCGGCTTTTGCTTCGGGTTAGTTGTTCTTGTGATTTTAATTTCCATTTTAAAACGCCCCTTTTTATTATACATTATTTAAGTTTAACATCTTTTCGCATCATATATTAT
>JAJBTG010000196.1 GCA_020860985.1 Oscillospiraceae bacterium | reverse complement strand
ATGCGTGAGCCTGCGCGGACATCCTTCGGCAAATCCGGATAGGTAATTGAAACGCACGTTTCATCACCCTCAACATCCTCCGTGCAAAGCGTAAATTTCTGACCCTCCTTAAGCTCAACCTTACCGTCCTTGAAATCCTTAATTCTTATTTCGGGACCCTTGGTGTCAAGCAAAATCGCGACGGGTGCGTCCAATTCCTCGCGCACCTTTTTGATTTTATTCATTTTTTCAAGCGCCTCCGCATGAGTGCCGTGCGAAAAATTAATTCGCGCAACGTCCATTCCCGCTAAAATCAAGTCGCGAATTACTTCCTCATCCTCCGTCGCCGGTCCCATTGTGCATATGATTTTTGTTTTACGCATAATTTTCCTCCATGTATATTACTTTAAAACTAAGACGGGGTGTTTTGAAAACACCCCAAAAAAGACTCTTAAATTGACAGTTTCTTTGCCAAATCAACAAGCTGCTGAGGAAGCTCCTTTGTCATTGCAAGACCCTCTTCAATATCAACGTCCACAATTTTATGATCCCTCATGCAGACGATTCTGTTTTGCTTACCCTCAAGCAAAAGCTCAACCGCCTTACCGCCCATCTCGCTTGCTATTACTCTGTCGCGAACTGTGGGACTGCCGCCGCGCTGAACGTGACCGAGTATTGTCGCTCTCGATTCGATACCGGTTTTCTCCTCGATTTCCTTCGCCATCTCGATTACGCCGCCGATACCCTCGGCAACGACAACAATTGAATGCTTCTTTCCTCTCGCCTTACTCTCAAGAATCGGACGAAGCACATCCTCGTCAAATGTCCATTCTCGCTCGGGAACAAGAACAACCTCCGCACCGCAGGCAATACCCGCTTGTATCGCGATATATCCCGCCGCGCGTCCCATAACCTCGATAATTGAGCAGCGCTCATGGCTCTGCGCCGTATCTCTGATTTTGTCAACCGCGTCCTTAACAGTGTTAAGACAGGTATCGTAGCCAACCGTGTACTCGCTGCATCCGATGTCGTTATCTATTGTACCGGGAAGAGCTATTGTGGGAAGTCCCTTTGCGCACAAATCCCGCGCACCTCTGAACGAGCCGTCGCCGCCGATTACAATAAGACCGTCAAGTCCGAAAACTCTCGCTATTTCAACAGCCTTATTAACGCCCTCCTCGGTTTTAAACTCAAGACAGCGCGCCGTCTGCAAAATCGTTCCGCCCTTTTGAAGCGTTTCCGAAACGGAACGTGCGCCCATTTCGGACATCTCTCCGTTTATAAGACCGTTATAGCCGCGGCGAATACCCATAACCTTGAGCTTATAGTAATTGCCGACTCTGACAACCGCGCGTATAGCGGCATTCATTCCCGGCGCATCGCCTCCGCTGGTTAAAACTCCTATAGTTCTTATGTTCTTATTTTCCATGTGTTTTACCTCCCACGATATATTTTAATAAAGGGCGAAACCCCATCATTTGAAAAAATCAAGTGGTACCCGCCGGGGCGGGGACATCTTAATTTAGTTTAAATCGGAGCAACGCTCCGTCAAGCTCGCTTGGATCGGAGCTTGCGAACGATTGCAACCTCCGCATGGAGCGTTAGCTCCTCAGGGTTTCAGTGGGAGATTATAACTCCCACTGAAATGCTGAAATGGTCCCCGCCGCCTATAGAGGCGGGGACATCTGCGGTTAGGTTATAAATCCGTTTCAAAAATCAAATCCTGCGCCATATCAAGCTCCGTCTGGGGAACAAGAACCTCAAAACAGCCGTCGTCGGCGTCGCATTTTATATGACGTACTCTGGAAATAATTTTACTTTTTTCAAGCAGCTTCGCAAGCTCCGAAGCCTTCTGCTCCGCCTGCGACACATAAACCACTGTCCACATATTTTTACCTCTGTTCCGTATCGGATACGACTTTCCCGTGCTTTGTATATATTTCCGCCCTGCCCTTTATTTTTATGGCAGATGTTACCTCCGTAAACTGCGCTATATATACTTCGCCCTTATCGAGCTTTTCGGTATGGTGGAATTTTGTATCCCGTCCGCGCGTAAGACCGATAATGTTTACGCCGTTTTCCAAAGCCTTTATAGTTATATAGTCATTAGAACCAAAATCTTCTATTTTTAGTACCTTACTCTCTAAAGTTTTCTATCCATTATAATACATTATTTGCAACAAAATTTCAAGAGCAAATTACAAGTAATTTGCACGATGTATTATATTATGTTTTGGTTATTTTTACTATTTTACTCTGATATTTTCATCTCCGAATATTTTTTTCAGATCCTCAAGCGCCGCCGCCGTGTTGTTAAACCACAATCTGCGGGGCGCGGCAGCCATTTTTTTCGTGTCCTCAAAAAACAGGCACACCTGCATATCACCCTGATACGGTGCAAGGGTTTCGGATACGAGCTTGAGATTTTCCTCCGTCCTTGACGCAAGCTTTATATAAAGCCGTTTCGCCGGCGGCACCGCTGTTTTCATAAGCGCCTCGTCAATCAGCTCAACCGTTTCGGCAAGCAGCTTTGGTTCCTCGTCCGCGCGACCGGAAAGCCTGCCCTTAATCCCGACTATATTATTGGCCTGAAGCTTCGGCGAATATTCTGCCAGGACTTTCGGAAATATAATACATTCTATACTTCCGTAGGAATCCTCCAGACCGACGAATGCCATCTGCGCGTTTGAGCGCGTTGTTTTATTCTTTCTCGACGCGATTGAGCCGCATATAACAATAACCTCTCCGTCCCTCAGTCCGCCCTCGACGGTATGATAATTACCCTCATCATCGCGATAAAAGCTGTCAAGGATATTGCGTATTGTATGCTTCGTCAATTTTTTCGCTTTTTCTGTATATTCTTCCATGGGATGCCCCGAAAAATACATTCCGATTGACTCTTTTTCTTTTTTTAAAAGCAGCTGCTTGTCAAGCTCGGGAATATTCGGAAACTCCATTTCCGTTTCCTCGTCAAGGCTGTCGAAAAGCGACATCTGTCCCTTGATATTATCACGCGCGTTTTTTGCGGTTCCCTCAAGCGCGCGCTCATAAACCGCCAAAAGCTGCGACCTTTTAATTCCCATTGAGTCAAACGCACCGCATGAAATCAATCCCTCAAGCGCGCGCTTGTTCATATCGCTTCCGGCGGTTCTGTCTATAAAGTCCGAGAAGCTCTTAAAGCTTCCGTTTCTTTCGCGCTCCGAAACAAGATTTACAATCAGTGAACGCCCTACATTTTTAACCGCCGACAAACCGAAACGTATGCCGTTTCCCTCAACGGTGAAGGTGTCCGAGCTTTTATTAACATCGGGCGGCAATCGGTCTATTCCCATTTCCTTACAGTTTATAATATAGTGATTTATCTTGTCCATGTCGTCAACGCTTGAAATAAGCGCCGCCATGTATTCCACCGGATAAAATGTTTTAAGATACGCCGTCTGATACGCCACAACCGCATATGCCGCGGCATGGGATTTGTTAAACGCGTAATTGGCAAAATCATTTATTTCATCAAATATCGCTATAGCGGTCGCCTCGTCGATTCCGTTCTTTACGCAGCCGGGAATTTCGCCGTCCTCCGAGCCGTATATGAAATTATTGCGCTCGATTTTCATCGTGTCAACCTTTTTTTTGCTTATCGTGCGGCGCAGCTGGTCCGCCTTGCCGAGCGAATATCCCGCAAGCACGCGTACAATCTCAAGCACCTGCTCCTGATACACCATACAGCCGTAGCTGACGTTCAAAATATTTTCGAGAAGCGGATGCTTGTACGTAATTTTATCCGGATTTTTCTTGTTGCTTATATATCTGGGAATCTGTTCCATCGGTCCCGGACGGTAAAGAGCGATTCCGGCTATAATATCCTCAAACGAATTTGGCTTTAATTCCTGCATAAAGGACTGCATACCCGCGCTTTCGAGTTGGAATACGCCGTCGGTATTGCCGGAGGAAATTAAATCGTAGACCTCCTTTTTATTGAAATCTATATTGTTAATGTCAAGGCTTAATCCCCTATGCTGCTTAATTATATTGACCGCATTTTCTATAACGGTAAGGTTTCGCAATCCGAGAAAGTCCATTTTTAAAAGTCCCAGGCTTTCCACCGTGTCCTTTGTAAACTGCGTGGTTATAAAATTTTCTTTATTAAGCTGCAATGGCACATAATTTACTATCGGCTCGCTCGTTATAACCACGCCCGCCGCATGGGTTGAAGCGTGTCGGGGCAATCCCTCAAGCGCCCTTGAGGTGTCTATAAGCTCATGAATCCTCGGGTCTGTTTCATAGAGCGTTCTCAGCTCGCCGCTTATATCGAGCGCCTTATCGATTGTCATTTTCAAATCAAAGGGAATAAGCTTCGCGACTCTGTCGGCATCCGCATAGGGAATATTCAGGGCGCGTCCGACGTCCCGAACAACAAGCTTTGCTTTCATCGTACCGAATGTTACAATCTGCGCGACCTGTCCCTCGCCGTATTTCTCAACCACATAGTCGATTACCTCTTGTCTTTTTTCCGGCGCGAAATCTATATCTATATCTGGC
>JAJBTG010000245.1 GCA_020860985.1 Oscillospiraceae bacterium | reverse complement strand
GAGGATTGTTGTTTTTGTCTAAAAGCACTTGACCTTACGCTGCTTTTTTGGTACAATAATATCAATAAAGAGATAAAGGAGTAAATACATAATGAAAAAACTAATGCTCGGAAACGAAGCGGTTGCGCGCGGCGCTTATGAGGCGGGCGTGAGCATAGTTTCCTCATATCCCGGTACTCCGAGTACCGAGATTACGGAAAATATTGTAAAATACGATGATATTTATGTCGAATGGGCACCTAACGAAAAGGTTGCGGCTGAAGTCGCTATAGGCGCGTCAATCGCGGGCGCGAGAAGTATGTCGTGTATGAAGCACGTCGGACTCAATGTAATGGCGGATCCGGTATTCACTGCGAGCTACACGGGCGTGAACGGCGGACTTGTGCTTTGCGTCGCGGACGACCAGGGTATGCACTCGTCGCAGAATGAGCAGGATTCCCGCCATTATGCAAAGGCGTCGAAGATACTTATGCTTGAGCCGTCGGATAGCGGAGAGTGCAAGGACTTCACAAAAAAGGCGTATGAGCTTTCGGAGAAGTACGACACGCCCGTATTTTTAAGACTTTCGACGAGGGTATCGCATTCGCAGAGCCTTGTTGAGGAGGAAGAAAGGGCAAATGTGCCGTTAAAGGATTATGAAAAAAATCCGCAGAAATATGTTATGATGCCGGGTAACGCGATAAAGCGCCATGTCGTGGTTGAGGACAGAATAGCGGCGCTCAAAGAAATGTCCGACAGCTCCGAGCTTAACAGAGTTGAGGAGAACGGTTCAAAAATCGGCGTTATCGCGGGCGGTATCGCGTATATGTACGCGAAAGAGGCATTGGGCGATAAGGCGGATTTCCTCAAAATAGGCATCGTTTATCCGCTGCCGGAGCAAAAAATTAAGGATTTCGCGGCAAAGCACGATAAGGTATATGTAATAGAGGAGCTTGACCCCGTGATAGAGGAATATTGCAGGAGCATTGGCGTTGACGCGGTAGGCAAGGAGGTATTCACCTTGCAGGGCGAATACACGCCGTCAATGATAAAGAAGGCTGTTCTCGGTGAGGACGCGCCCGAATTTGACGCGGTTGACGAGCCTATACCCGTGCGTCCGCCGGTTATGTGCGCCGGCTGTCCGCACAGAGGCACGTACTATGTGCTTAAAAAGCTGGGATTGGTTGTTTCCGGCGACATCGGCTGCTACACTCTCGGCGCGACCGCGCCGCTGCAAAGCCTTGACACTACAATATGTATGGGCGCGTCGATAAGCGCGGCTCACGGTATGGCAAAGGCAAGGGGTAAGGAGTTTAATAAAAAGCTTGTATCCGTAATCGGAGATTCCACATTTATGCATTCGGGAATCACCGGACTTGTTGACATAGTTTACAATAAGGGCAATAACACTGTTATTATCCTTGACAACTCAATCACCGGTATGACGGGACATCAGGACAACCCGACCACCGGTTACACGATACGCAAGGAGGAAACCAAGCAGGTAAATCTGATAACGCTTTGTAAATCAATAGGCATTGATAACGTGGTGGTAGCCGACCCGTTTGATGTTAAGAACTTTGAAAAGGTCGTAAAAGAGGAAGTCGAGAGGGAAGAGCCGTCAGTTATCATAGCGCAAAGACCGTGCGCGCTTCTTCCGAATATGCGCAAAAAATATTCGGGACACTGCAAAATCACGGATAAGTGCAAGAAGTGTAAGATGTGTATGAAGCTCGGCTGCCCGGCAATTTCGCTTGACGGAGATACGGTAAGAATCGATACAACTCAATGCAACGGCTGCGGACTATGCACTAATGTATGTCCGTTCGGCGCGATAGAAAAGGAGGACTAAGACGATGAACATAATGATAGTCGGAGTAGGCGGTCAGGGTACGCTCCTTGCGAGCCGAATTTTAGGCAAGGTGGCAATTAAAGAGGGCTATGACGTTAAGGTGAGCGAGGTTCACGGAATGAGCCAGCGCGGCGGCAGCGTTGTTACATATGTAAAGTACGGCGAAAAGGTTTATTCGCCGATTATAGACCGCGGCGAGGCGGACTTGATTTTGGCGTTTGAAATGCTTGAGGCAATGCGTGCGCTGCCGTACCTGAAAAAGGGCGGCAAAATGATAGCCAATACGCAGCAGATGAACCCCATGCCCGTAATAACGGGCGCGATGGAATATCCCGAAAACATAAAGGAAAAGCTCGAAGCTAAAATTAATTTGCAGGCTGTGGACGCTCTTTCCATAGCGGAAAAGGCGGGCACAATAAAGGCGGTAAACGTGGTTCTTATAGGACTTCTTGCAAAGAGTATGGACGTGGATAAGCAGATTTGGATAGACACCATAAAGGAAACGGTTCCCGAAAAATTCACGGAGCTTAATTTGAAAGCGTTTGAGATGGGATATGAATTAAAATGACCGGTAAAGAAATAATCTTATGGGGCGCGGTTTTGGTAATCGCTTGGGCGTTTATCATAACGGTGTTCATCAAAAACAGAAAAAAATAGAAAAGGAGATGTAGAAAATGGAGAGGTATTTTCAGCCGGCAATCGAAACGATGGAGCGTTCCGCTATAGAAACGCACCAGCTTGAAAAACTCAAATGGCAGGTAAAGCGCGTTTATGAAAATGTGCAGATGTACCGAGAACGCATGGACGATGCGGGAGTAAAGCCGGAGGATATAAAAAGCCTTGAGGACTTGTCAAAGCTGCCGTTTACGACAAAGCAGGATTTGCGGGATTATTACCCGTTCCGGCTGCTTGCGGTGCCTAAGAGGGACATTGTAAGAATACAAGCGTCGTCGGGAACCACGGGAAAGCAGATTGTTTCGGGTTACACCCGCGCAGACCTTGACCAGTGGGCAACCGGATTCGCGCGTCAGCTTGTCGCGGCGGACGGCGATAATACCTCTATCGTGCAGGTTTCCTACGGCTACGGCTTGTTTACTGGCGGCTTGGGCGCGCATCAGGGCGCGGAAAAGGTCGGCGCGATGGTAATTCCCACATCGTCCGGCAACACCGAAAGACAGATTCGGTTTATGTGCGACCTCGGCAGCACGCATCTCTGCTGTACGCCGTCATACGCGATGTATCTCGGCGAAACGGTAAAGGAAATGGGCGTAAAAAATCGCCTTAAGCTGAAAGCGGGCATATTCGGCGCGGAGCCGTGGACGGAGGAAATGCGCAGACAGATTGAGGAGGCGCTCGGAATAAAGGTGCACGACGTTTACGGACTCACGGAAATCATGGGACCGGGTGTTTCGTATGAGTGCAGCGTTCAGCAGGGAATGCACATATGCGAGGATATGTTTATTCCCGAGATTATAAATCCCGACACGGGCGAGGTACTGCCGCCGGGTTCGTTCGGCGAGCTTGTCCTAAGCACGATAACCAAGGAGGGACAGCCGCTTTTGCGCTACAGAACGCGCGACCTCTGCACGCTTGATTACAGTCCGTGCGAGTGCGGAAGAACGCACGTCAGAATGAAAAAGCCGGCGGGAAGAACGGACGATATGCTTATTATAAGAGGCGTAAATGTGTTCCCGTCGCAGATAGAAGAGGTGCTCTTGAAGAACAGTATCGAGGTGTCGCCGAACTATCAGATTATAGTTGACAGAGTTAATAACACCGATACCTTTGATATTAATGTAGAGCTTAGTCCCCAATTTAACGGCGACGTTGAATCGGAAAAGAAAAAGCTTGAAACGCAGCTCCGGTCAATGCTCGGTATCGGCGCGAAGGTGCATCTGCTCCGCCCGAAATCAATCGTAAGAAGCGAGGGCAAAGCAAAACGCGTGATAGATAACAGAAAGCTGCATGATTAATAATAAGTAAAAGCATTGAAAAAGTATATTAGAGTTGTATCATACATAATATTGGGAGTGAAATAAGATGGTATGTAAAAATTGCGGAAGAGAAAATCCTGACGATACACATTTTTGCCGTATATGCGGTCATACAATGGAAGTTTCTGAAAGAACAAAAGATTCTAAAGGTACTATGGTACTTGGAATAATAATAGGTATTATGGCTGTTATTATTGCTGTGCTTGTTACGATATTCATTTTAAATCCAAATGGTAATAACGGAGCTCAAAATGTCATGGCAGTAGTAACGAACGAGCCTACATCTGAAGCTCAGGCTACACCCGGATCTGATGCGAATATAAATGTAAATATAATTACTGATTCGGGATCGACATCTGTTTCTGAAGATGTGGTAGTCAAAACGATGTATGTTGTAAATTGTGAAGAATGGATTTCTCTTAGAGTGTTGCCGTCAGCATCGTCAGACAAAATAGCTACTATCGCTCTTGGCGCGCCGGTAGGCTTTATATGCACGGCATCAAATGGTTTTTATAAAATAAATTATGATGGTATGACAGGGTATGTTTTGGCGGCATATTTGTCCGATGTACAGACTGTCAATAATTTAAGACCGAGCAACATGGGAAGAATGCGCGTGGTAAATTGTGAGGAATGGGTTTCTCTTAGGGTATCGCCGTCAACATCGGCTGACAAAATTGCCGCTATACCGTTAGGTGCAGAGGTTACATATATATCTGATGCATCTGACGGATTTTACAGAATCAGTTATGAGGGGCAAATCGGCTATGTATTGGCATATTATTTGAAATAAATAAATGTTTCAAAACAATGTACAATGTTTCATAA
>JAJBTG010000024.1:2414-4657 GCA_020860985.1 Oscillospiraceae bacterium | reverse complement strand
GTACTGCGTTATATGCATACCAAAGGTGAGGGTAAACAACGATATAACCTCCTACCTTGACGAAAGCACGGAAACGAAAATAGGGATCGACATCATGGACAGCGAGTTTACGACCTACGGCACGGCTAAGGTTATGGTTTCCAATATCACATATGAGAAGGCGGAAAGCATATGCGATGAAATAAATGAGATTGACAATGTAAAATCGGTTGATTTTGATGATACCGAGGAGCATTATAACGATTCGGCGGCGCTCTTTTCAGTAACCTTTGACGATGACGGGGAATCGGAGGAAAGCGCAGCCGCGATGAACGAAATACGGGATATGCTCAGCGGCTACGATACATATATATCAACCGAGGTTGGAGTGGACGAAGCGGCGGATATGCAAAAGCAAATGACGGTTATATTGGCAATCGCGCTTGTTATTATAATTCTCGTCCTGCTTTATACCTCGCAGACCTATGCGGAGGTTATTGTACTTTTGATAGTGTTCGGAGTAGCGGCGCTTATGAACAAGGGTACTAACTATTGGTTCGGCGAGATTTCGTTTATAACCGATTCGATAGCGGTTGTATTGCAGCTCGCACTTGCGATTGACTATGCGATTATTCTTATTCATCGTTTCGCGGAAGAGAGGGAAACACATGATACGCGTGAGGCGATTATAATAGCTCTTTCAAAAGCGATAATAGAGATAAGCTCAAGCAGCCTTACCACGATTTCCGGTCTTATCGCGCTTGTATTTATGAAGCTGCGCGTGGGTATGGATATGGGACTGGTGCTGTCAAAGGGGATTATATGCAGTCTTATAAGCGTGTTTTTTCTTATGCCGGGGCTGCTTCTGCAATTCGCGCCGCTGCTTGATAAGACGGGGCATAAATCCCTGGTGCCGTCCATCAGCATATGGGGTAAAATCGTTGTAAAAACGAGGTATATCTTTTCCGCGATATTTATTGTTTCCGCGGCGGCGGGCGCGGTGCTGGCGGCAAAATGCCCCTATGCGTATGATGAAAATTCCGTAAGAGCCGGAACGCAGACGGAGCAGTCAATCGCGGATGAAAAGATAAACGACACATTCGGAATGAGCAATACCATGGCGGTCATTGTGCCAAAGGGAGACTATGAAAGCGAGGCGCGGGTGCTTTATGAGGTAGGGAAGCTTGACCGAATTACAAGTGCGCTCGGACTTGCGAATGTGGAGATTGACGAGGATAAGGATTATACGATTACGGATAAGATAAAGCCTCGTGATTTCTCCGAGCTGATGGATATGGACTATGAGCTTGTATGTCTGCTGTATCAGGCATACGGCATGAAAAACGAAAATTACGCGCCTATTTTCGGCAATGTGGACGATTTCGGCATTTCGATGATTGACATGGTGGAGTTTATCAAGGAGTAAATTGATAACTGAGTAATCTATATGGGCGAGGACGAGGATGATTTCAATGAGCTTTACGACGAATTGACGGATGCGAAAAAGCAGCTTCTCGGTGAAACATATTCGAGATTGGTATTTGAATATAAGGGTGAAATTGAGGGCGAGGAAAGCTATCGGTTTCTTGAGGATGTGCGCAAAATCGCGGGGAAGTACTATGAAAATCCCATCATAGTATCCAATACTACATCAAGCTACGACCTTTGCAGCTCGTTTGCCGTGGATAATAAAAAGATTAGCTTCGTAACGATAATGTTTGTGTTTATCGTACTGCTGTTCACGTTTAAATCAATCGGCATACCGATACTGCTCGTGCTTACTATTCAAGGAAGCATATGGATTAATTTCTCCATTCCGACATTACTAAACGACCCCGTGTATTTCCTGGGGTATATAGTAATAAGCTCCATACAAATGGGCGCGACGATAGATTACGCGATAGTAATGACCAACCGATTTGAGGAATTAAAGAAAACAATGGAGCATAAGCAGGCGATTATAGAAACCATAAACCAGGTATTCCCGACGATATTCACCTCCGGTTCAATACTGACGGCGGCGGGATTCCTTGTCGGAAAGATTTCGACCGACCCGATTATTTCGGGACTCGGAACGGCTCTCGGACGCGGAACGCTCATATCGATAATACTTGTAATGCTTGTTCTGCCGCAGATACTTATTTTGTGCGATAAGCTTATCGATAAAACGTACTTTAAGACAAAGGAAAGGAAGAAGCCGTCCAAGCGCTCCGGCAAGCTTTTTATCAACGGCAAAATCGACGGATATGTGGACGGTTATGTTA
>JAJBTG010000024.1:0-2404 GCA_020860985.1 Oscillospiraceae bacterium | reverse complement strand
GTTATGTTAAGGGCTTTGTAGTGGGAAGCGTAAACGGAACGGTTACGCAGTTTAATAACGAACAAAGCGATGAGGAGGATAACATTGTTATGGGAATAGACGGCGCCGAAAATGTAAAAAGCATCGAAAGCGGCAGTGAAAACATCAAGGACGGTGGGGAATATGAAAACAAATAAAATTCTTTCATTAATAACGGCGGCTGTATGCGCCGTAAATATCGCGGCTCCGGCGTTTGCCGAATCGGAATATATTTCTATAAAGTCGGCAAGCGACCTCGTACTTCTTTCGCGGAACTGTATTTCCGACAGCTACTCCGTAGGAAAGGTTTTTGTGCTGCTCAACGACATAGATTTATCCGATACGGATTTTGAGCCGATAGGCTCGTTCGGCGGCACGTTTGACGGCGGCGGCTACACGATAAGCGGACTTGATATAGAAGCGGTTGACTCGGTGCGCGGATTTATCGGAACAGTCGCCGAAACAGGAGTAGTTAAAAACCTTAATGTATCGGGAAGCATATCACCGAAAAATGAATACGAAAAAAGTAATTTCTCCAAAATCAGCGGCATTATAAGCGGCGGGGATAACGACTCCCTGCTTAAGGGAGTTGAGCGATATACCTCTAATCAGGGGTTAAAATCAATCGGCGGAATTGCGGGTGAAAACAAGGGCAGAATAACAAACTGCACCTATTCGGGAACAGTAAGCGGATATGAAAATATCGGCGGAATAGTCGGGGAAAATTATGAGAGCGGGAGAATAGAATGCTGTACCAACGCCGCTGTCGTAACGGGAACGATGAACACCGGAGGAATTGCCGGAAAAAATTACGGACTTATAAAATGGTCGTACAATAACGGTTTGATAAATCCCGAAGCAAACGAAAACGCGCAGAATACCGGCGGCATTGCCGGACGCTCATACGGCGCGGTTACGGAGTCGGTCAATAATGCCGAGATAGGCTATAAAAACGCGGGTTACAACACCGGCGGCATTACCGGCTGTCAAAACGGATATATCGCCGAATGTACAAATTACGGTCATATTCAGGGCAGAAAGGATATAGGCGGTATAACGGGTCAATTTGAACCGTACACGAATATTAATTTTGACGAGGACGAATTTCAGCAAAGATGGGAGGAGAATACGGAGAAGCTTAAGAGCGATTTAAGAGAAGCCGATGATGAAATTTCAAATAAGTACGATACCCTTAAAAGCGATATAGACGACTTTTTCGGGATAAATGAGCGCCGAGATTCATTCAATGACACCGTGGGAGATATTTCCGGCAGCGTTTCGGATTTGAACGGCAGAATAGGCGACAGCGTAGAAGACACAAACGGCAGAATAGCGGACAGCGTTGACGATGCAAGCGGCAGATTATCCGACAGGATTTCCGACGCGGTTGACATGCTTGATGAAATAGGCGGCGAGGTGTCGGACGCGAGCGGCAGAATAGCGGACAGAATGACGGAAAGCGGCGATAATTTTGACAGCTCGCTCAATGACGCGGTTGACGTTCTTGAAAGGCTCGGCGACAATGCGGACGATATGAGAGCGGACAGTGCAAATACTACCGAAGCTGTAATAAATCTGCTTGACGCGGCAAACGCTTCTTTGGAAAGCGGCGAGGTCAATAGGGAGGAATTAATCAACAGCCTGATTGACGCACTGGAGGATTTGGACATGGGCGGCGTGGACGTAAATGTGGACGCGGATATGAGTGCGATATCCCGTTCGATACGCGAGATTGCCAATAATTTTAATGACAACATGGATGATATTGCCGAGCCTATGATACGAATAAGCGACGCGATTGACGATTTCCTTGACGCGTATGAGTCAAAGTCCGGCGACATAGACGAGTTTATAGAGAATTTGAAAAATCTTCGCGACGAAATCGCGGAAACACCGGCCCCGTCAAATTCTTCGAGCGCTTCGGAGCCTACGGAGGCACCCGCCCTAATACCGACAATTCCGCCGATAAATCAAGACACTCTTGACAATATCATAGATATTATAGGAAATCTGTTTGCAATGTCGGGTACGACCGCTTACGCGGAGGAGGATATGTCCACGACGAGAAAGCTGTTGGAGATGGATATAAAGGACATGGATATATCAATAAACCGCAGGGTTGCGGGAGAAAGCATGGATGCGGCGCTTATCAAATACTGCATAAACGAGGGCGCTGTAGACGGAATCAGCGATATAGGCGGAATCGCCGGGGCGGTCGGGTTCGACTCTCAGAATAACCCGGAGGATAACCTAAATGTAAGCGGCGATTATTCGCTCAATCCATCAATGGCGATAAAGGCGGTTATAATTGCGTCGATAATCGCGGTCAATATAGCGGCCCAGCAGACCTCCGCCGGAGGGAGTGGCGGATTCGCCCATAAATGAT
>JAJBTG010000230.1 GCA_020860985.1 Oscillospiraceae bacterium | reverse complement strand
CATCTCCGGCTTCAATCGCTTTTTGCAGCTTTTCGCAGCGCTTCATAATTTTAAAAATTAAATTAAGATTATCGCCGCCCTCGCTTTTATCAAGGTTTTCGGCATCCTCTACAGCGGGAGTCATTATGCGCTCAAAGCCGCTGTCTATATATGTTTCCAAAATTTTCGTCTGCAAATAATCTCTTAATCTGACCTCCTCGGGCAGATAATCATTTGTACCCTTAACCGTTGTAATCTTCATTTTAAATGGTTACTCCTCTCGTAAATTCAAACTAAACGCCTTGCCGATTTATTTTTCCTCCGACATTTTTATCATCAAATCATAGATTTTTTCCAACGCGTCCACCCTCGCGAGCTTTTTCAAATTACACGACATATTCCCGAGCAGCGACGGAGCGTTTATCATTGACATGATTTTTTCATAAAGCGCGTCGCTTGTCAAATCCGTTTCCGTAATAACAACCGCCGCGCCGTTCTTTTCAAATTCGCGCGCGTTTTGCTCCTGGTGGTTACGCACCACGTTAGGCGACGGAATCAGTACGGACGGCTTGCCCAGTGCCGCGATTTCGCTTACCGTAATCGCTCCGGATCGCGAAACCACAACGTCCGCCGCAGCCATGCAGTCCGCCATGTTATCTATATAAGGAACCACCTTCACATCGTCATTGAGCGCTATTCCCTCATTCGATATTTTATTCATAACCGCATCGTAATTTCTGTCGCCCGTTCCGAACAACAGGGATATTTTCCCGTCCCGAACAATCCTGTCGAGCATTCCTATAACGGTGCTGTTGATTTTATCCGCGCCGAGGCTCCCGCCGAAAATCAAAACAAAAGGCTTGTTTATTCCGAGCTTTTTACGTGATGCTTCATAATCCGCCGCAAGGATTTCACCGCGTATCGGATTTCCCGTAACAACGCATTTCGACTTATCCTACATGTGATTTACGGTTTCATCAAAGCTCAGCGCGAGATATTTTACATACTTTTCCGAACCGCGAACCGTAAGTCCGGGATAGACGTTCTGCTCATGTATAAGCGACGGAACCTTGGCTTTGCGCGATGCCATAGCGACGGGTCCGCTTACATAGCCGCCGGTGCATACAATGCAGTCCGGTTTAAACTCCTTTATTATTCTTTTACATTCCGAATTTGCTTTTAAAAGCTTCTCCACGGTTTTTACATTCTTCATCAAATGCTTTCTGTCAAAGCCTTGTATGTCTATAAACCTCAATTCGTAGCCCGCCTTGGGAACAAGCTTTGTTTCAAGTCCTCCCTTTGTTCCGATAAACAGAGCCTCAAAGCTTTCGTCCCTGCTCTTGGCATAATCGGCGATTGAAATCGCGGGATTGATATGTCCTCCCGTGCCGCCTCCGGCAAAAATAACCCTCATTTTCTTCCTCCAATCATAAGACTTTAATTCTTTTCCTTTATATATCTCGATATATTGAGAAGTATTCCCATCTCAAGCAGCAGCGTCAATATCGCGGTACCGCCGTAGCTGAAGAACGGAAGCGCAACTCCCGTATTTGGAACGCTCGACGTCGCGACGGCGATATTCATAGTTGTCTGAATTGCAATCTGGGCGGCTATTCCGACCGCGGTGAGCGAGCTGTATACATCCGGAGCTTTGATTGCTATGCGGACAATTCGCAGTATCAGCGCGGTAAAAAGCAGTATAACCACAATCGCGCCCACAAGTCCCAACTCCTCGCATACAATAGCGAAAATGAAATCGTTGTATGGCTCCGGCAGGTATGAATATTTCTGCACGCTTTGACCGAGCCCCAGACCGAAAATACCGCCCGAGCCTATAGCGTATAGTCCCTGCGCCACCTGATAACCCGTGTTCTGCATATCGTCGAACGGATGCAGAAAGCTTACAATTCTGCTCCAACGTACCGGACTTAATTCATAAACCCCCAAAATTCCTATAGGGAGCAGTATCAGCGCTCCGACTATAATAGGCTTAATGGGTGTTCCGCCCGCAATCATAACGCATACCGCAATGCCGGCAATAACTATCGAACCGCTCAAATGCGTTTCAAGCATCAACAGTGACACAACTATCAATATAACTCCCAAAAACGGCAGATTGCCCTTCCACTTGGTAAGGTCATACTTGCCCTGCTCTATAAGCAGTGCAAAGTACATCGCTATAGTCGGCTTCATAAGCTCGGACGGCTGTAGCTGAATACCGGGCGTTGCAATCCATCTGCGCGAACCATTTACCTTAACGCCTATTCCCGGAATAAGAACTATCACGAGCAAAAACGTACAGAACAGCATAAATCTCGGTATGTATTTTTTATATCTCTCGTAGTTTATCCTCGAAATAAACCACATTCCTACAAGTCCGGCTGCCGCTCCTACAAGCTGCTTTTTAAAGAAATAATACGAATCGCCGTAGGTCGAATTTGCGGCGGGCGCCGAGGCCGAAAGCAGCATAACAAGTCCCGCGCACAAAAGCAGTATTACGAGAAAAAGGAACGTATAATCAATCTCTCCCGCCAGCTTTGTCGAAACGGCGTTTGTTCTTTTCCTTGCCGCATTACCCCTGCTCTGACGCGTGTTTTTTCTGTATGTACCATAGTCCGATCCTGCCATAACAGTCACCTCAATCCAAAATCTTTACCCGAGCATAAAAATCGCCGCATACGCAACCGCGCATAAAATCAATGTCGTAAGAGAAAATACCCCGACGATTTTTTTCTCGCTCCAACTGCACATTTCAAAGTGATGATGAAGCGGCGACATTTTGAAAATTCTTCTTCCCTCTCCATACTTTTTCTTAGTATACTTAAAATACGAGGTCTGCAATATTACCGAAAGAGTTTCCGCAAAATATACAAATCCCACAATAATCAAATATATATGCAGTCCCATGTCAATCGCCATAAGCGCTACAAGCGCGCCCAAAAACAGCGAGCCGGTATCCCCCATGAAAACCCGCGCCGGATATTTGTTATACACCAAAAATCCGATAAGCGCACCCGCCGAAGCTGCCGCAAGTCCGAAAATTCCGTGCTCCTCAAAAAACGCGGCGGCAAAAGCAAAGAACAGTGAAACTATAACCGTAACGCTTGAAGCAAGCCCGTCCAGTCCGTCCGTGAGATTTACGGCGTTTACAACTCCTATCATTACAAACATCACAAAAGGAATATACAACCAAACAGGCATAACCCATTCAATCGACGTAAACGGGATTTTAACCGCGGTGTTAAGTCCGCCCATAGCGGTAAGCGCCGCAATATACACGATTGTAAGCAAAAGCTGCAATAGGAATTTCTGTATAGCGGTAAGTCCGAGGTTACGCTTTTTTACAACCTTTATGTAATCATCCGTAAAGCCTATAATTCCAAAGCCGAGCGCGATTATAAAGAGCAGCGCAAGCTTTCCCGTATTGGCGGTTAAATTGCCGCCGACCGCGAACATCACGGTGCATACTATCGCCGCGATTCCGATTCCCACAATGAACATTATGCCGCCCATTGTTGGAGTGCCGGATTTTTTTTGATGCCATTTCGGACCCTCCTCGCGGATTTCCTGTCCGAATTTCAGCTTGTGCAGCCACGGAATAAAAACTGTTCCCGAAATCAGCGTTACCGCCAACCCAATCAAAAACGGCAGCAGCGCCCCTTTTGCAATAACCTCTAAATCCATCATCGTAATTTTCATAGCCTTTCTGCCCGACAAAATAGTTAAGCACGGCTCTTATCTCGGGCAGATAAGACGTTAATTCCCGCCGCGTATTAGGGCGGTTAAATCAATTATTTCTTCAAGCTCTCCTTGATTGATTTGTATATATCCTCAAAACGCATTCCGTGCGACGCCTTTATCAAAACCGCGTCGCCGCTTTGAATTACATCCTTGATATAATTGCATACGTAAAGCGTTTTCGGGAATGATTTTACATTATTCATACCGCAGTCCTTAGCTCCCTCGGCAATATACGCCGCGTTTTCGCCCGCCGTTACGAGCATATCCGCACCGCATTCAACAACCGATTTTCCTAAATCATAATGCGCGTCGCGGGCGTAATCTCCCATCTCAAGTACATCACCCAAAACCGCTATTTTTCTCGGCTTTTCCGACTTTCCCAAAACCTCCAGCGCCGCTCTTATAGAGTCCGGCGAAGCATTGTAGCAGTCGTTTATAATCTGTACTCCGCCGATTTCCTCCACCTCAAGGCGCTGTGAGGTATACTCGCACTCCTTAATTCCGCGTACAGAATCCTCGATTGGTACGCCAAATTCACGTCCGACACAAATTGCCGCAAGCGCGTTATATACATTATGCTTTCCCGGCAGAGTTACCTCAACCGCGTATTCCCTGCCGTCCGCAACGGCTATAAATTCAACGCCGTCAAGTCCCTTGTTTACGATATTTTTGGCGTAAACATCATTTTCGGGATTATCGATGCCGTAATAAACAACCTTATAATCTCCCATGTCCTTTGTGGTTGAAAGGAATTTATCATCCCCGTTTACAATAAGCGTGTTGTCCCTTGTAAAATTCTTTGTGATTTCCATCTTTGCCTTGAAAATTCCCTCCTGTGAGCCGAGGTTTTCAATATGGGACATTCCTATATTTGTTATCACCGCCACATTCGGCTGTCCCATAGCAGCAAGACGCTCCATTTCTCCTCAATGATTCATCCCAATAT
>JAJBTG010000269.1:3969-4726 GCA_020860985.1 Oscillospiraceae bacterium | reverse complement strand
GAATAAGAAAGGAATGAGGCAAATGCGTCGATTTAATTATGAAAATCTCAAAGATATAAAATGGGATGTGGAGATTGTGAACTACTTGTCCGCTATTCACGAGGAGAAAGGCAAGCAGTCGATATATCTCAAGCAAAGACCCGAGGAGCTTAACAGCTTGATGGAAATCGCAAAAATTCAAAGCACCGAAAGCTCAAATTCCATTGAGGGCATCCGCACAACAAAAACTCGTCTTAGGCAGCTTATGGACGAAAAAACAACTCCTCGAAATCGTGACGAAAAAGAAATTTCGGGATACAGAGACGCGCTCCGGCTTATTCACGAGAATTTTGAATATATACCTCTTACTCCGAATTATATCTTGCAGCTTCATAAGGTTATGTTTGAGCATACAGGTTCAAGCCACGGCGGGCAATTCAAGGATGTGCAAAATTATATAAGCGCGGCGGATGCCGACGGAAAAATGTATACGCTTTTCACTCCGTTGGCACCATATGAAACACCAATGGCAATGCGGGATATATGCGATGAATTTAACAGAGTTATAGGCGCGGGCGAGGTTGACCCCTTAATTGTCATACCCGTTTTTATACACGATTTTCTCTGTATTCATCCGTTTATTGACGGCAACGGACGAATGTCGCGTCTGCTTACCACGCTGCTTTTGTATCGTTCCGGATACGAAATAGGAAAATATATTTCTTTGGAAGCAAAAATAGCGAAAAGCAAGGACGAGTATTATGACGCTCTTGAATTG
>JAJBTG010000269.1:0-3959 GCA_020860985.1 Oscillospiraceae bacterium | reverse complement strand
CGTGAAAGGTCACAAGCCGGGTGGCACGAGTCAACAGATAATCCTTTGCCGTTTATTAAATATATGCGCGTTACGATTATAGCGGCATATCGAGATTTTAACGACAGGATGAATTTAGTCGGAAAAAGCTCGTTTGATACGGTATATAATGCCGTCATCAGCGAAATCGGAAAATTTACCAAGCGTGATATAGTGGAGCTTTGCCCGTCTTTGAGTGCGGCAACCGTTGAAAGAAATTTAAAAAAGCTCTGTGCGGACGGTATAATTACGAAAAGCGGTGGCGGCAGGTCAACATTTTATATCAAAAATAATTAAAACTGACAAAAGAAATTACATTAAGTCAAAGCGGTTCGCACGAGCCGCTTTTTTTCTTGCAAAAATTTTGAAAGGTGGAAAAAACTATGCCTATGAATTATCAAGAGTTTCGCGCAAGAGCCGATGAAACAGCACTGTCGCTCACACGCAGCTCCGAGAATTGGACGGCGTTCTTAACAACCGCAGCGCGGTTATACAAGTACCCGTATCACGAACAGCTTATGATTTACTCCCAACGTCCCGACGCTACAGCCTGCGCCGAGTACGACGTATGGAATAAGCGGATGGGACGCTATGTTAAGCGCGGCTCAAAGGGTATTATGCTTGCGGGTGAACAAGGTACGAGGTATGTGTTTGATGTATCGGACACCGGCATACGAGAGAAAAGCCGCCCGTTTAAGTTATGGGAATATTCGGAGGAATACGACAGTGTACTGCAAGCTATGTTTTCTGAGCAATACGGAGCCGACGGCAGTATACTTTTCAATATGGTACACGACGCGGCATACAAGTCGGCGTTGGCGGCTTAGTCAGATAATCGCAGAAATATTGTCAACAGCGTTGCAAATTCTTTTTTGGAGGGGTATGATGGATATAACATCAGAGTTAAATTCGTTGACGCTGTGACCGTAAGCACGACGTACTCAGTCTTATCAAGGTGCGGTATTGACCCAAATGATTACCTTGAGCCGGAGGATTTTCAGTCGATATTCGATTTCAATACAGTGGATACAATATCGGAACTTGGCGCGGCTGTCAGCGGAATTAACCAGGATATTTTAAGAAGCATAGAGGTAACGGTAAGAAATTATGAGCGGGCGAAACTCGCGGAAAGGACACAAAGTTATGAAAGAAATGACAATGACAGAGTTAGAGTACACGAAGAACGGGGATTACTATATCCCGAACCTGACTTATCCCGAAACGAAGCCGACATACGGCAAGTACGGGATGATGAGAGAGGATTACCTCAAGAACCACAACAGCGGATTGTGGAACAGGCTGATACTTCACGGGGAGCTGACGGAGCATCTGAACGAGATAGACAGGACGGCGAGAGAGCGGATAGACGCGATGATGCCGAAGCTGACGGAAGCCGCGGGAGTGACCGAGGAGCTGAAAGCGACAGACCCGCTGAAATGGGTGGGGTTGATGAACAACTGCAAAGCGCAGGCGGAGGAAATCGTGTTGAGCGAACTGGTGTACAATTAAGCCTGTTCCCGACCGAAGACGAGCAAATATCAATGATAGATGAAGCGGAGAGCGAACAGCCCTTCGCTTTTTCTGTGTCCGAAACCGATTTTGAAAATCTGCTGCGTATAGGCTCGAATACAAGCAATTCACGTATGATGATTGCAGCCGAATTTAGCAAAAACAAAGGCTTGGAAAGCAACATCGAATTTCTAAAAGGCATATATCACGGCGGATATGGTATCAAGGGCGAGGTCGATGATTTTTCAGTGTGGTTCGACGATGATGGTATTCATATAAATCGTGGGACTACGGCGAGGTATTCGCAAAACTCACAGGTTTATCCGTGGAACGAGGTTTCCGAGAGAATAGAGCAAATGCTTTCAAGCGGCACATTTGCAAGCAATGTGGAGCTTGACGAAGCGGCGGGATTTGAAAAACAGCAAATATCGCAAAAGCTGTAGTTTTTATCTCACGATTTGAGTGACGATGCACGGGAACAGGGATATTTATCGGAACTAAAAAAGAACAGGCATACGGATTTCCCTAATGAAACGGCAGATATTGCCGAAAAATTAAAGTCAGCGGATTTCTGTAACACGGTTTCCGGTGAGCTTGAAACACTCATAAACGACTACGAAACAGATAAAAGCCTAATCCGCTTTAAATATCACAAGCAGAAAGAGCTGTTTCAAGCAATAAATGAGCTGTCGATTGAGCGTACCGCATATATCTCAGAGCTTGCGGAGGTGCCGTCCGTTATTCCCTTTATAACCGATGATGAAATAAATGATTGCCTAATGGGTGGGAGTAGTATTGAGGGCGGCAAAGGTCGTATATATGAATATTTTTCGGAGAGCCATACACAGCAGGATAAGGTTGAATTTCTTAAAAGAGAATACGGTATCGGAGGTCACTCCAATGCGCTTTCGGATTCCGATGAAAGCTTTGAATTTCACGAAACCAAAGGCATAAAATTCACAAAAGGCGATTGCACACCTATTGAGATGAGTTGGAACAGCGTTTCAAAAAGGATTTCCGAGCTTGTACGCGCCGACAGGTATTTTACGCCCGAAGCCAAAGAGAAATATGAGGAAAGCAAGCGAGCAGAGCAGCTTAATGGACTTCATCAAGAATATTTCAAGGTTAAAAACGAGCATCCGACCGATATTGTTCTCTTTCAGGTTGGCGATTTCTTTGAAATGTTAGGCGACGACGCAAGGGTTGCCGCAGATATTTTGGATATACACACAACGAGCCGACAAATAGAGGGCGCGGGTAAAACGGATGTATGCGGTATACCCGCGTTTTTGCTTGAAACCCATGTCGAGCAGCGGCGAGAGATTTTACATGTGACCATATCGGCGATTGACGCTCAGACAAATGAGCGTGGGGCATATTCCTTACCGAGGATAATGTCAGCGGCAGAACAGGAAATTGTCCGAAAAACCGAAATTACGCAGGATGATATAGAGGGTGCTGTACAAAGTTGGAACGGCAGCATAGAGAGTAAACAGCGCGTAAACGCGTATATGCTTGAACACGGCAGAGAGCGCGGCACAGCGGCTTGGCTTGCCAATGAATACGGCGGAGGTGATAGCTTAGTTGTAAGCTATGCCGATTTGGAACCCATACAAGTGCCGTGGACGAGGGTACAGCGTATGCTCATTCAAATGGTATCGGAGGACATTTTTCTTGCCGATAACGAGCGTGAGCCGGAGGAAAGCCTTGTATTTGAGGAAATGACCGATGAGGACAAAGAGAACTTTATGCAAGCCATAGATATGGCAAGGGATTACGGCGAAGATATTTCCGATGAGGATGAGCTGCTTTTTGAAAGAATTTTAGAGGAACGCGAAAACGCGCACGAAAACACATCGGAAGTCGCGGACAAACCCGGCGAACACGTCGAGGATATTGAAAATATCGGAGAAACGGATGCGGAAGCCTTTGAATATGGCGGTTATCATTTTAAGCCTGTAGGAACGTTCTTGGAAAAGGATGATTTCTTCTCATTCTTCCCCGAATATGTCGGTTTATGAGGATTCGGAAGTCGCATATAATCGTGATGAATTTTATCAAGCAAGCAATAATTCTACGGCAGATGTTTTCCTTTGCGTAGAAACAGGAAAAGTTTTTACTCCGGGCGAAAATGCTCTGTTTGAATTTTTAGGTGAATACGAACCGTATTTGCAAAAAAGCATTGAACCGCAGGAACCCGAAAGACAGCAATCGGTTGTTCCCGAACCTATTACCGAAAAGGAAGTCACAGCAGATGATACGGCGGTGGACACGGCAGATAACGTCGAACCCGTAAATTACGAGCAATACATCGGCAGAGAAATAGAGCTTGACGACCGCAGATTTGTTGTGGAGCATATAAATGACCTGTTTAACACCGTCGAATTACGTGATGTGACATTTCAAAACGGCACGGGATTCCCGATATTTAG
>JAJBTG010000200.1 GCA_020860985.1 Oscillospiraceae bacterium | reverse complement strand
ACCATTACTTTCTTTCTTCACGCTACCTTTAGATTACTTTCGCTCGCCGCCACAGCCTCGATAGAATAAAGTCCTCAAGCCTTTTTTACCGCTTCCGCCGCCCTGTCAACCTTTTCCTGCTCGGTTCCCTGTCCGAGGATAAGCTTCATACTGCTGCTGCTTTTTGATATACTTATTTTTTCCACCGTCAACTCGGATATTTCTCGATCCGTTATCTGCGGAAACACAACTCCCAGCTTTGGTTTCATATAACACCTTTCCCTTATCTGCAAAATAGGCTGCGGCTCCAAGCCGCAGCCTCAGACTGTCGATTAATTTCCCGAATTTCTCAAAATCAAGCTTAATTTTGAACGGTCTGCCGACCGTCATTTTCAATTATTTAAAATATTTTACGCCCGCCTCAAAGAGCTTCTGATCATTTTTTCCGGGTACATTGAACGCGACATTCGCGCCGATACGTTCGCTGTGTCCCCTTTTGCCTACCACTCTGCCGTCGGGACTTGTGATGCCCTCTATTGCCGAAACGGAGCCGTTCGGGTTCCACTCAATATCGTATGTCGCCTTATTTTCAAGGTTTACATACTGCGTTGCGATTTGTCCGTTTGCGGCAAGCTCCTTAACCTGCTCCGGCGATGCGATAAAGCGTCCCTCTCCGTGCGACAGCGCGATTGTGTGAACATCTCCCATTTCCACGTTCACAAGCCACGGTGATTTGTTTGACGCAATTCTCGTTCTCGCCATACACGAAACGTGTCTGCCGATTGTGTTGAATGTAAGTGTGGGTGAATTGTCGTCCAAATCCCTTATTTCGCCGTAAGGTACAAGTCCGAGCTTTATAAGCGCCTGGAAACCGTTGCAAATTCCGAGCATTAAGCCGTCGCGGTTTTTAAGCATATTCATAACTGCGTCCTTGACAAGCGGATTTCTGAACGCGGTCGCGATAAACTTACCGCTGCCCTCAGGCTCGTCACCTCCGGAAAATCCTCCCGGAATCATCACTATCTGAGAATTGTTAATTCTCTTTTCCATTTCCTTCATTGAGTAAACAACATCGCTGCCCGTCAGATTGCGAATTACAAATACATCGGCAACGCCGCCCGCCTTTTCAAACACTTTAGCGGTGTCATATTCGCAGTTTGTTCCCGGGAATACCGGAATGAATATTCTCGGCTTCGCGAATTTTTCGGACGCGACAGTGATATTACGCTTGGAATAGCTGTATGTTTCAGGCTCCTCCGTAAAGTGTCCCGCCCTTGTCGGAAACACCTTTTCAAGCGGTTTTTTCCATGCGTCAACAGCCTCTTTAAGCGTGATTTCAACGCCGTTTATCTTAAGCGCGTTTCCTCCGGTTGTGCCGACAATAACCGCGCCGTCCATATCCTCCTCTACCTCAAGCACGATTGAGCCGAGCGGAGCATTGAACAGCATATCATTTGTGACATTCTTGTCAAATTCAACGCCTATCATATTACCGAACGCCATTTTAGAAACGGTTTCGGCAAGTCCGAATCCCTTTACAACGCTTGCGGAAAGCACCTTTCCGTCCGTGATAAGGCTGTGAACGGTATCGTACATTTTCTTTAATTCGTCAAAGCAAGGCAAGTCGTTTTCATCACGCTTTACGGTGAACATTATAAGCTTTGAACCCTCTTTTTTGATTTCCTGCGAAATAACCTTGTCAGCCTTTACAGGCGCTACCGCGAACGATGTAAGAGTAGGCGGAACGTCAAGGTCATTAACTGAGCCGCTCATCGAGTCCTTGCCGCCTATTGCCGCTATACCCAGCTCGAGCTGCGTCATATACGCGCCGAGAAGCGCCGAGAACGGCTTTCCCCAACGCTTCGGGTCGGTTCCGAGTCTTTCAAAATATTCCTGGAACGTGAGGTATATCTTCTTATAGTCCGCGCCCATTGCGACAGCCTTTGAAACGGATTCGACTATCGCGTATGTTGAGCCGTGATACTGACTCCAGCTTGAAAGGTCGGGATTATAACCGAATGTCATAATCGTAGCCGTATTGGTTTCTCCGCCCTCTACCGGCACTTTCGCCGCCATACCGTCTGACGGAGTAAACTGATACTTGCCGCCGAACGGCATAATCACACTGCCCGCGCCGATTGTGCTGTCGAACTTTTCGCAAAGTCCCTTTTGTGAGCATACATTCAAATCCGAAAGTGTTTCGAGCCACTTCGCCTTTACATCGGCAACTGCCTCACCTTTAAAGAAATTCTTACTTTCATCGGGCAATACCACTTCAACATCGGTATTCTTGGTAGCGCCGTTTGTATTAAGGAAATCACGCGAAATATCGCATATTGTCTTTCCTCTCCAATTCATAACAAGTCTGTTTTCATCGGTCACAACGGCAACCTTTGTAGCCTCAAGGTTTTCATCGTTGGAGTATCCGATAAATTTATCCGCGTCCTCCGCTCTTACGACTACCGCCATTCTCTCCTGCGACTCGCTTATCGCAAGCTCCGTACCGTCAAGCCCCTCATACTTCTTCGGTACCTTGTCAAGGTCTATAACAAGACCGTCAGCCAATTCGCCTATCGCCACGCTGACACCGCCCGCGCCGAAATCGTTACAGCGCTTTATAAGGGTAGTAACCTTTTCATCTCTGAATAATCTCTGAATTTTTCTTTCAACCGGCGGGTTACCCTTTTGAACCTCACTGCCGCAGGTAACAACGCTTTTTTCATCGTGCGCCTTCGATGAGCCTGTCGCGCCGCCTATACCGTCGCGGCCCGTTCTTCCGCCGAGCAAAATTATAACATCACCCTTTGACGGCACCTCTCGAATTACATTCTTCTTCGGAGCGGCGCCGATTACCGCGCCTATTTCCATTCTCTTTGCGACATATCCGGGGTGGTAAATTTCCTGCACCTGACCGGTCGCAAGACCAATCTGGTTACCGTATGAGCTGTAGCCGGACGATGCGCCCTTTGTAATCTTTCTCTGCATAAGCTTGCCGGCGTGGGTATCCTTTAGGGAAACTCTCGGATCGCCGCTGCCGGTTACGCGCATCGCCTGATACACATAGCTTCTGCCCGAAAGCGGGTCGCGGATAGCGCCGCCAAGACAGGTTGCCGCGCCGCCGAACGGCTCGATTTCCGTCGGGTGGTTATGCGTTTCGTTCTTAAACATTATAAGCCACTGCTCTTCAACTCCGTCCACATCAACAGGCACGACAATAGAGCAGGCGTTTATCTCCTCCGACTCGTCTATTTCCTTTAACAGTCCCTTTTTCTTGAGCTGCTTTACGATTATTGTAGCCATATTCATAAGACAGGTATCTCTGTCAGGCGCGTACAAATCCGCCTTAGCCGCTTTGTATTCATCATAAGCCGCTCTTATAATATCGGCATATTTGCCGTCATTTACAGTCACATTATTTATCTTGGTGGAAAACGTAGTGTGGCGGCAGTGATCCGACCAATAGGTGTCAATCATACGCATTTCCGTTACTGTCGGGTTGCGCTTTTCGGTGTTCTTGAAATAGTCGCGGCATAACTCCAAATCGTCCATATCCATCGCAAATCCCATTTCACTCAAAAACGCCTCCATAGCGGTATTGTCCATATCAATAAAGCCGTCAACCGTCTTGACGTCCTCGGGGATTATATGCTCCATTTCAAGCGTCTGCGGTTTTTCAAGAGCCGCCTCACGCGCCTCCACGGGATTTATATCATATCTCTTTACCGCCTCAAGCTCATCGTCAGACACCTCGCCCTGAAGCACATATACCTTTGCACTGCGCACGGTCGGGCGCTCCTTTCCCGTCAGAATGGATATACATTCCTCCGTGGACGCGGCTCTTTGGTCAAACTGACCGGGCAGATACTCCACAGCGAACACCTTTCCCGCGTCTATATTTATTTCCTCGTCATAGGCATTATCCACGGGCGGCTCGGAGAATATAAGATTTCTCGCCTTTTGATATTCCTCGTCGCTTACGCCGGAAACATCATATCTGTTGATTATTCTTACGTTCTCAAGTCCCGAAAGAGAAAGATTTTCTCTCAAATCCGCAAGAGTACCCTTTGCCTCAACGTCAAATCCGTCTTTCTTTTCAACATAAATTCTTCTTACGTTTTCCATTTTTGTCCTCCTTAATTACATATGTAATGCTATTCAACATATATTCAAATACTTTAAAAGTCCCTTACCTTTATCGGTCTGTATAACCGCGGCTTTTGCGTTATCCAAAGTGAACCGCCAGCTTTCCTCGGCAGTAAGACCGAGCAAATGCGAAATGATATGCCGCGCCGTTCCCAAATGTGTTACGACAAGCACGCGCTTTCCGTCATTTTCAGATATTATTTTATCCATAATTTCATTCACGCGTTCCTGAACCATTGCCGCGCTTTCACCGTTGGGAATCCGAAAATCAATCGGGTTCTCCTGCCACTCGCGATATTTATCGGGAGCCGCCGCCCGAATTTCCTCAAACGTCATATCATCCCAATCACCGTAATCGCGTTCAATAAGACCATAGCTCATAACCATGGGAGCTTTTTTCCTAAGAGGCGCCGCCGTATCAAGAGCGCGGATAAGCGGACTTACGTAAACTACGTCAAACTCAACATTTATGAGCTTCGCCGCAAGATTTTGTACCTGCTCAACCCCTCTTGAGTTAAGCGGCACATCCTTATGTCCGACACAAGCCTGCCTGATATTCGAGTCCGTTTCGCCATGACGCACTATATATACCTCTACCAAAAAACAACCCCCAAATTATCATTTTTATTGTATCATA
>JAJBTG010000107.1 GCA_020860985.1 Oscillospiraceae bacterium | reverse complement strand
CCTTTACCGAGCCTTCTATGGGGTCGATGATATTCGCGAGGACATCGCCCTTTTTAACGGTGGCGTTTACATTCGCGATTCTGTCAAAGATTCCGGCGGTATCGGACTTAACTCCTATCATTCGGCTTTCCTCTACAAGCGACGGAATATAGCCTCTGTGATTTTCAAAATGAATTATCCCTACATTGTTAAGGAAATTCAAAATTGCGGTAACGGACTGGTTTGCGCTTTCCTTATCGATGTTCGCGGTTTCATTTGTGAAAACGGAGAACGCGGAGGTATTCCAAAGCTGCCAGTTATAATTTAATGTTGTGGTGTCATACGGACGAGGGTTCCTGAGGACGACATAAGGAAGTCCGAATTTGTTTGCAAGCTCCACATTTTCATATCCGGTTTTCATCATCCGCACATGGGGAATGAAATTTCCGGGAATGTAGTTGCTTGCGAATTGGATTCCGTATTTGTAATCCTTGACGGCTTCAAAAACTCCTGCGGCAATTCTTTGAGTGGTTTCGCCGAGGTTATATCCGGGGAACATACGATTTATATCCGTATTGTCCGTGGGCCAAAAACGCTTTTGGATATTGATGGAATATGTATTTGCAACGGGAATTATAAGTATTGATTTACCGTCGATGATATTCCCGCTTTTTTCAATTTCCTTAAGGCGCGAAACAAGCTGTGAGCAGCAATAAATTTGCTGAAGCTCGTTACCTCTCATTCCGCCGACAATACATACCGACTTTTCACCATTGCCGAATTTCATGCCGCTGACGCGCATATTATCGCGGTAAATTGATTTCAATTCAAAAACCGTATCCTTTTTCATTATTCACCGCTCCTTTCAAGAATCCTTGCAATCAGCGAGCCTTCGTTCACAACCGGATATTCACGCAGCGTAAATACAATTCCGTCGCATGGGGATTCTATTCTGTCGAGAACGACGCTGTTTAAGGGGTCGACAATATCTCCGATATGATCGCCCTTTTTTACATCCATCCAGTGCAAAACGGACGGAACGAAAATTCCGTAGGATGCGGCGTTTATAAAATTAACACTGCCGTCGGTCGAGATTATGGGTTCCTTTGTTTCAATCGTGTCGCCATCCCATATGCCAAGCTCTTTCATAAGGGAGAAAATGCCGTCCGTAAGCTGATTACAGTATGATTTTGTAATTCGCATACCAACACCCATTTCAACAACAAGCGTGGGCGTACCTATGCTGTTGAGGGAATGAGCGAGCGTGGCTTCAAGAACCGTCGCGGCGCTGTGAATCCATATATAATCCACATTAAGCTTTTTCGCGTAGGGAAGAAGGGTTTCCTTTGTTTCGTTGGAAATTCTCACCTGGGGAATTTCGGTAAGGAAGATATTGCTCGCGTGAATATCGATGCACACGTCGGAGCCTTTTATGCTTTCTATTATCTTTGACGCTACATGCTCCGCCATGCTTCCGTCCTCCGCTCCCGGAAATATGCGGTTCATATCAAGGTCAAACGCGGGTATTCCGCGCGTTATGGAATCTATTCCGAGCGGATTCAGAGTGGGATATATATCCACGATTCCTTTTAAGGATTCGATATTTTCATTGATTCTGCGTCCAAGCTCATAGCAGACATACTGTCCCTCAAGCTCGTCACCGTGAATACCCGTTACGATGCTTATGCGTTTTTCCGAGCCGTTAAGCGGCTTTAGCGGAACGATTCTTTTTTTTCTAATTTCAAGCTGTTCGTCAATGGGAAGCTCCACCGACGCTATTGTTTCTACCATATTGTTCAATCTCCTAATTTAATTCAATAACGGACAAAATCCCTTATTGATTGCTGTTTTTTACAATTACCTTTATTTGCTGCGTTTGCTGCGTGAAATTATGAAATACGCCTCTTGATACGATGCAGTCACCGTAATCTCTGCCGTGTGAAATTTTTATATAATTTTCATCGACTAATTTGTTATGCGTCAGATCAAGACCGTACCAGTAACCCTTGCAGTGCACATCAACCCATGCGTGGCTTGCGCCCTCGCCGAGCATCATGCCAACTACATATCTTGACGGAATTTTCGCCATACGCAGTGCGGCGGTCAGAATGTGAGCATAATCCTGGCATACTCCGCGCCATTTTCTCAGAGCTTCCTCGGCAGTGGTTTTTATGGTTGTAGCGCCGGTTTCGTAGCTGAAATATTCGTAGAGCGTATCCATAAAATGGAGCGACATCTCATAATTGGATAAGCCGGATACGTATGCCTTTTGAAAAAATCTTTTAAGCTCCGCGCCCGGCTTTGTATATCTTGACGGAGTGCGGTAAAGGTCAAGCATATAGTCATCCGCTTGATGATATTCGCATACATCAAGTCCCGTTTCGGCTCTGCCTGAGAGTACAACATAAAATCTGTCGTGAAGATAGGGAATACTGCCGTACATTATTTGATTGCCGAAGCTGTCCGACTGCGTATTATATTTCAAATGCGGTTCTATGTTTAACTGAAGCTCGATTATATGCTGGCGGTTTGTATCGAGAGGAAGGCATTTCAAAGCGAAATGATGCTCCTTGATTGGATTTGAAAACTCGCACAGCATACTGTAGCTAAACTCTAATTCCATAAAATGCTCCCTAAAAAATCATAAAAGTTTTATCAAGCGTGGCACTGTAATCGATGGGTTCATCTTCAATCATTGCTGCAACGTGCATCAGAGCGGCTTTGTTATACGACAGATTCGTCGTTACAAGTCTGTGTTCAAGGCGGCGAACCTCGCGCTGAAGGTCGCTTCTGCTCCTTTTTAGGCGCAGATACATATCCAAACGCTCGATTCTTTTTCCGACTTTAACGGTGTTTCTCACACCCTCATCCTCGATTTCATCGTCAAGGCATCCCCAGAATGCAAGGATGTTGTCGATTACGCGCTGTAATGAAATAATCGGAGCGTCGCTCGTTGCCGCGCTTTCCATTTCCGAAATTGCGAGATGAATATACGAAAGCGTGTCCGTACCAATCTCGTCGCGCATAACCATAGCGTTATCATATGCGCGGTTTAAATTGCTGATAATGGAATAGCTGTTGCTTTTATCATAGCCGAATCCGTAGATGAACGCGCCGCGCGAGCCATAGGTATCGGGAATACCCAAAACTTCGCAGATGTCCTCATAATGCCTGTCGGTATCTATTAGCTTGTCGTAGCTGTCTATGTATGTTTTTAATGTAGCGTAAACACGCTCGATATATCTGCCCAGCCAAAACAGATTATCCATTCTTTCTACTGTGATAATACCCATGTGTCCTTAAAGCCTCCTCCTTGTGACGAATTAACTATAAATGAATCGGGATTACGCGAGAAGCGCGTTAAACCGCTTTTCCATACATTAACATCCTTTCCCGACAAAACGAATGCTCTCAAATCCGCCTTTCGGGGAACCGGCTTTCCGTTGTCGAGAATGTCAAGATCAAGAAAATCTATAACCTCCTGCGCTATAAAACGTCTTGGCTCCGATTTCAGCATCGCAATAAACTTCTCCTTTTCAGCCGCCGTCATAGAGCTGCCGAACACAACTCCGTAGCCGCCGGCTTCGGCAACATCCTTTAACACGAGCTTATCGAAATTGTCAAGAACGTACTTCATATCCTCCTCATAGAACGGAAGATATGTCGGCGCGTTGTTTGTAATGCAGTCCTCGCCGAGATAGTATTTAACCATCTTCGGGACGAAGTAGTAAATGCCCTTATCGTCGGCAACGCCGTTTCCGGGGGCGTTCAATATAGCGACATTTCCTTTCTTGTACGCACTGTATAAATTCGGGACTCCGATTACCGATTCCTCAAGGAACGCCATCGGGTCAAGATACTCATCCGAAATTCTGCGGTAAATAGCGCCTACTCTTTGCTTTTTATTTCCACAGTCGAGGTACACAATGTCGTTGTCAACCGTGAGGTCGTTTGACGAGGCGAGTACCGCACCCGTTTTTTCGGCGAGATACGAATGCTCAAAGAATGCCGCGTTGTATCTGCCGGGTGTCAGAATAACGTTGATACCGCCGGTGTTTACGTAATTCATGGTGTCCTTTAGCAAATCAGCGTAATTGCGGTTATCGTAAATCGCGTTTTCGCGGAAAGTCAGCGGACACGAAATTCTGCACAAATCTCTTGCTATAAGCGGATATTACGCGCCGGACGGAATACGAAGATTGTCCTCAAGGATATACCATTTGCCGTCCTTTGACTGAACAAGGTCTATGCCGGAGATGTGGCTCGCAATTCCCTTTGGCGCTTTAACGCCTTCGCATTCCGCCATATATCCCGAAGATGAGTATATGAAATCCGGCGGGATTACGCCGTCCTTTACAATTTTTTTATCGCCGTATACATCCTCCAAAAACAAATTCAATGCAGTTACGCGCTGTTTTAAGCCCTTGTCTATGACGTCCCACTCTTCCTTTGTAATAATCCTCGGAATAGGATCAAAGGGGAAGAGCTGCTCCTTAAACACCCCGTTTTTATAAATTCCGAATTTTACGCCGTAACGGGACAGAAGCTCGTTAATATTGTCGGCATGGCTGTACAAGTTCTTCATAATCAATCAACCTTTCCTAAATGATGGGTAAATATTTTCGGTTAAAATCGGTGCCGAAAATAAGCCGAATTCTCCGCCCACGGGAGCGGGGAATGTTAAAGTTAAAATCTCAGGGACGTCAAATCTCCTTGATTCGGTGCAATGCTCCGCAATAAAGCTAATAAAAAAAGGCGCTCCACCCAATAGTGATATAATCCCCTTAGAGTAGACACTTGAAATAACAAAAAGATTTCAAGA
>JAJBTG010000278.1 GCA_020860985.1 Oscillospiraceae bacterium | reverse complement strand
AGGGAATATCGTTGATTCTCTGCGTCATAGTTTCCACTATCTGCTAAATGCCGTCTATCGTTGCCCAGGACGTCAGCGAAATATACACGGTGCAGGCGGTTATGCCCGTCTGCGGCAGCGCCTTCAGCATTATGGTTTCCGATATTATATCGCCCGCGTTTAAGCCGTCATAGGTCAGCGTGTCGTCGCTTACAACCGTGAAGCAATACTCATCGGTTGAAATTAACATCGAGATGGACGTTAAATCAACGGAGTTATCGAGAGTATTGTCTATCTCTACCGTAGCCGTTATCTCGCCGTCGTTTTCGTAGCCGTCGCCCGCGGAGTTCAAGGTAACTCTGTTTGCGGTAACGTTTATACCTACTCTGTCGCCTGTGTCGCCGGAGAAGTTACCCACGCCGTAAAGCGTTTCCGCGCTGAAGCTTCCGCCCGCCGCAACGGTCTGCGAATCCCAGTATATCGCGACTGCCGCGTCCGGAGTTCTGTACGCGTTGGAGTAATTTGTGAAATCACAATATTTATCCACTGTATAATCATAACGTGTGTTGGCAAGATTTGCCCAGTGACCCACGATTATTTTGTTCGGCTCGGTGCCGCCCTCCCAACCCTTTGGGATTATGTACGACATAGCCTTGGGACTTGAAATAGAGTCCACGCCGCGTATCTGATCTGGTACCTCGTCGCCGGAATATTCCGTTTCAACGTAAAGCGGAGTATTCGAGTCGGAGGCGAGAATATACGGAGCGTCTATATCCTTTCCGAGAGCGGTGTCAAGCATAAGTCTTATGCTTACCTCAGCCTCGGCGCCGCTGTTATTCACTACCTCGTAGGATATGCCCGCGTTGCCTATTGTGTCGGTATTTTCGTCCGTTCCCAAAGCAATTTGCTGCTTAACGGTTATGCCCTTTATTGTCCATTCCATTGTAAGCAGTCTGCCGCCCTCGCTTATAACGGGAGCCGATGTTTTGATGGACAATCCGAAAAAGCCGTAATCCTGTCCGAATATGTAATCATTTCCGTCAATTCGGACTGTTGTAAAGGAGGTGCCGTTGCTGCGGCTCGAATCCTCCGTGTACAAAAGGGGGATATTGTCGTCATAACTCTTCTGCGGATTGCCCTCGGCGGTTTCTATAGAGAAACCGCCTGTTTCGGCATTATACGAGTATGTCAAATATCCGTTTGATATGCTGTATATCTCATCCGCCATAGCCGTAAGCGGCGCGATTGCCGTAAGCAACGCTATGGTAAGCAGCAGAGATATGATGCGTCTTGCTTTATACATTTTCAATCCTCCTTTTTATTCCGATTCCCAAACGTAGATTTGCAGATTGAAGTAATCGCGCTTATCCGTTTGAACCAATATAGTATACCAACCGTTTGAATCCACCGTGTATTGATATTCTCCTGAGATGGTGTTGCCGTTTTCGTCTTTCGCCTCCTCTATAACGGTGCCGGAGGTCTTCATTTTACCCATTGACAGTGCGCCCTCTTCAATCTTGGCGTATGATATGCCGGAGAAGTTTTTAAGGTTTATCGTCAAATTCTTTGTATCAACCTCAGCCTGATTGCTCGCATTCGGCAGTAAGCTGTTTACAAGCGCTATCGTGTCGGTAAGTGCCACAAGTCTTACGGTCATTCTCGCCTCGGTGGTGTTATTGGCGCTGTCCGTAACGCTGTAGGTTATGGTGTACGCTATCGAGCGGTCGAATTTATTGTTATTTATATCGTCCGGATCGAAGTTTCCGTAATCTATTGTAACCTTATCGGTAAGGTCCGTAACCGTTCCGAGGAACGTGTCGGACGCCGTAAAGCACTTATCTATAAGATCCCTGTCATAAGCCTCGCCCATTTCGGGGTTCTCATAGAACAGAAGCTCCTCCGAGTTAAGCTCTATCACCGGCGGAATTTTGTCTATTACCTCAACGTCAAAGCCGTAGCTTGCAAGAGTGCCGTTCGGCTTTTCAAGGTTAAAGATATACATTCCGTTATCCGAATATGTGAGGGTATGATCCGTACCCGATTCGGAATTTGTCTTTCCGGAGATGGTTGTTTCGCTGTCGGCGGTTACGGTAACGTCAACATCGTAATTTGTTATCGGCTTCTTGTCGGTTGCGATAACATAGCCCTCCTCATCGCCGACATTCCATGTTTCCGTTAGCTGCGCCGTTTTCCATTCGCCGGACGTATCGTCATACTCGTCGTAATAATAGCTCCATGATACCTGCGTTATTTGCGGCGCGGATTTGTCTATACCGGTAATTTCGATTGTTATATATGAGGTAACGCCCTCGTCGTCATACACGGTAAAGGTGTATGTGCCGTTTGCGGCGAAGGTATACTTCGCGTCGGTTACGTTGCCCTCCTCGTCAATCGTTTGAGCGCGCTGCGCTATGCCGCCGTAAAGCACGGTAACATCGGTAAGCTCTCTCTTGGTGTCAATGTACGCTCCGGTGTTGTCTGTCGCCTTTTCAAAGGTAACGTCAACCGACAGTGTGTCCGCCGACGGCGTCATAACTGCCGTAAGCGACGGCGGAATGTTATAGATATTGCTTACGCCCACCGTGCCGTAGCCGATATTTCCGTAAGCGTCCGTGAACGTCACCGTAAGACTTCCGTTATCATAGAAGCGTATCAATGAGTTCGCGTAATCAACCTCGTAATCCTCAAAGCCGTCCTGTACCGGTTCAACCTCGGTAAGCGTCACGTTTGACTTTGTGTACTTCAGCAGCGCCGTTACCGATTTTGAGGTAACCTTTGTTGTGCTGTATATTACATTCAAAAGCTCGGGCGCTACCGTGTCTATCGTTGATACTATAAATATCTTTTCCGTTACGTTTCCGACCTTGTCGGTCAGGGTTATAGTATACGTGCCGGAGCTTGTGAGAGTTTCGTTATAGGTATATACTCCGTCCGCATCTACGCTTACCTCCGTAAGGGTTTCCGTAACGCCGTTATGCGACAGAGTTACGCTGCCGACGCCGCTCGGCGAATCCTGCGCAGTGATTGTGATAGGCGCCGAATTGGTAAGCGTGGTATCGTCAAACGAGTATTCAATCGTTCCGGGCGTTATGTCGAAGTTTTTAAGCGCCGCGTCAACATTAAGCGTGTAGCCGTATTGATCCTTCAAAACGAACGTGTAGGACGGTTCCAATATACTAAGCTCCTTTGTCCATGAGCCGCCGTTGTTTGAAACATACAGTCCGCGCGAATTATCCGCGTCGGTCGGCGTTATAACAGCCTTGCCCTTTCTGAAGTATGTGTCCTCGTCGTCGGGGTCAGCCGGCTGCCAATCGCCGTTGTTGTCCTCGTAGAAATATTCGAGGGTATAATCACTGTCCGAAAGCTCTATTCTGTTGATGCCGTTTACCCAAACGCCCTCATCTGCAACATATCCGTACATTCCGCAGGTGTTGCATGGGTATATCATATGGAATGAATCATAATGTATAATAAATCTCAGATACTTCGTGGTCTTGAGATCTGTGTCGGAATAAAGCTCTATATCTACATACTCATTGCTGTAGGTATACGGTTCCGTCATATAGTCTATCGGGTCGCCGTTTTCGTCAACCAACGATATTGTAAAGTCATAATCTTCTCCTAACGTTTCATCAAGCGAGTCATCTTCGCAATATCCTTCAATGTCTATATATTCTATGCCCGACTGCGGGTCGCTTATAAGAACGTCCACCGTGACATCGCCCAAGGTGTAGGCAATACCACCACTATCTGTCGTCCAGTCAAACGCCATAGGATCGTATGTAATGCTTATCTTCGGTTCTGTGTTGTCAATATTGTCCACAATCAAAACCATATCCTGATAGTCGCCGAGTGAGTATCCCTCTTCGGTACAGGTTTTTACCGGCAGATCGCGCACATATTGTTCAAGCGCAACCCAGTTATCATAATCCCACAGCTGCCACACTTCATAAATCATTTTGCTGTAGCCGTAATCCGTGAGATAATCCGCGCTTAAATCCTCATCGAAATACAATTCGTTATAATATGTGTCTTGGTCGTCATTAGGCTGTAAATACGTTCCGTCCGCCGCGGTCACTTCAACCAAGGCATAGCTTATCGATTCGATGTCAAAATATTTACCGCCGTCCGATTCAAGCGTATTATCGCCATAAGAGCTCAGCCATTCGTACACTGTATACGCGGGCGCATATTCCCCTTCCTCAACCTTTTTGCGTTCTGTACCGAGAAGATCCACGAATGAGTCGCCGGGAACTCCGTCATAATATCCGTAAACATCGGTTACAATATACGTTTCCACTGTCGGCTCGCCAATATCGTTGCCGAATGTAACGCTGCTTTCGTCTACGGTCAGCGTCAGCTTGGACGTTCTGCCCAAATCGTCGCATACATAGAGTGTGTACGTATCGTTTTTGGTTATAACCATTGAGTTTTCCTGTGAGTAAGCATTCGCGTAGTCATTAGCAAGCTCCAGATTCGCGGTGTCGATTCCGCCGGAGCCGTCGTCCGCCGCGTCCTCGTCGGGAACGTCGGTTATAAGGTTCTGCGGAAGAATGTATATCGGCACATTGGAGCTTATCTTCGCAAGCGCCCTTGTACCCGCCTCCTTAGGCGATACGCTTGCGAGCGAAACCGCTGCCGCCGCGTCAACAATCGTGAATTTCTCGTCAAAAACGGTGTCGTTCACATTGCCGAGAGCGTCCTCGCCGCGCACGCCGATGTAATAATCGCCGTCCGCTCCGGCAAGATATATATCGTATACCGAGTTAACCTCGACTCAGTTAGCCGCGACGCGGGCGGCGGTCTTGGGGGGGGGGGTGGG